>JAHCRE010000001.1 GCA_020148145.1 Patescibacteria group bacterium
ACACTATACACCGAGCATTGAGCAATATTTTTTTTAATTGTTATTACAAGATTCACTGGATTTTTTCTCTAAGAATGTCAACGATTTTTTGGGCGGCTTTTCCATCACCATAAGGATTAATGGCTCTAAATATTTTATAATAAGGATAAGATAAAATACTCTTTACCTTATGCAATCGTAATTATTAATTGTCCGTTTTAGAATTCTAGGGGTTTGAAAATTCCTGATACTAAATCTTTTTTTTATGTAAAAATTTTGATCTACTTCTTGTACTTTCATATTTAGCTTTATGTATAATATAGGTATCACTAAAAAATACAACCTTCCATTCTCTTTCCCAAAATCTTCTGCAGCAATCCATATCTTCAATATAAAGAAAAAAGCATTCGTCCATTAGACCTACTTGTTTCAAAGCTTCCCTTCTAATAAACATTGCTGAGCCAAATACCCAATCAGCTTCTCTATTTTAATTAAAAACTAAATCACTTAATAAATGATTATCAATTATCTTTTTTGAGAAGGTAAAACGATTTAAGGGGGTTCTGTAAAATAATATATAAGGAAAATTCAAAAACTTTCGGCAGGATGTATGGATTCTCTCTTGACTATCTATCTGCTTCGGTCCTAAGAGTCCTATTGTTTTATTTTTCTCCATATGTTTTAGCATATGAGTAATTAAATCACCTTCAAGCCGTGTTTCTGGATTTAAGATAAAGACATATTTTCCCTTGCTTGGTTTTATTATACATAAACGATAGCTTAGGAAATATCATGAGTTATCCAAATTCATTTGACGAAGTACAATCGTTCATTAAGCTTAGCCTATATTCTTTGAAATAATGGATTATTGCTTTTAGCTTATAGAATTCAAGAACCACACCTCTCCCTTTTTATCGCTTCACAATTGTCTTTTTTAAAAAATTAGTCTCACTTACAAATAAGATGTTATTTAATATACCCCAATGATTTAAGAAGCTTTTTTTTGCGCTCGGGAATATTTTTCATAGAATTATTAATTTTATCAAGCGGAAAAACTCTTTTGCCAGTTTTGCTTTCCCAATAATGTATTTCATTGCGGAAGCGCTTAATAACTTCTTGATTTTCAAAAGCTAAATTTATAAATTCATAA
>JAHCRE010000002.1 GCA_020148145.1 Patescibacteria group bacterium
ACTGAGAGATATTAGACCTGAAATTTATCAAGATCTCTATAACATATCTCGATTTCATAAGAAAAAAATAAGACAATAATGAAGCCATATGATAAATATTATTTTTGAAGCTTAGGTGGTACTTTAAATAGGCAAGAGACATTAATTTTTACACAAACTATTTTTACATAAAAACCATTTCACAAAAACAAAATACATTCTGGCATATGGAAGAGATAATGGTTTTTTGGTTTTCATTTCAATTCCCTCAGGCCATTATTGGCCATGGATATATATAAATGTTGCTAGAAAATTAATGACTTCCTCCCATTTAAGTATAAATTTATTGAGGAATACTGGAGGAAAAATGCCTGTATAGCACAATTCATTGTTTATTAGGTTTTTAGATCATTTTCCAAATGCATTTCCGATGCTTAGACAAATTTTTGGATTGTAATCTTAACCCCCAATCAAAAGGCTATGATTAGAATTTCTAAGGAGAAAAACTGTCTATAATCATCAGAACTATATTTCTTGGATTGGTCATGTTATATTATGAGCTGTTCGCCGTATGTTTCTATTTCCCCAAAAATATTAGAAGTTCCTACCTCTCTTTTTTGAGGGAAACCTGGGCCAGAGAAAGATTCATCTGATGAAACAATTCTAAAAGGACCTATTGACTTTAACATCGCATCTTCATTACTAGAGATATAGATATCTAAATTCATCATCTCATCCTTTTTTCATTTAATTTTTAGTAAATTCCCACTTTTGAGATGTTTTTATGGTGTTTGTTGCAATAGTCATATCAGGTCTTCTTGTAGCAGTTATTTTTCCTTTTGTTCTAAATTCACTTCTACAACTTATACTTTCTAAAGTTGCCTGAAATAGTTCATAATCAACTGGTGGTATTTGAATAATGTTTATCTGTTGCATAACTTGATTAATTGCCTGTTGTAAAACTTGTGGTGGTAAATTTGCAGGTATTTGAGCCTGGGGCACTGGTCCAACTAGTTGAGAGGTTGTTGTATTACTCAATACTATCTCCAGGGGGTTAAATGGTTTATTGCATTCCATTTCTTTTTCAATATTTTCCCAAATTTGCCACATCAACTTTTCAAGTTTCTCTTCCGGGTCCTTTATTGGCAATCCAATTTCTTTAGCTTCTTTTCTTCCAACAGGATAACCATGATGATAAAATGATTTATTTAAAGCCTCAGCAATTGCTTTTGCTTTACTACTATCTTCCATATGCAGGTTTAATAATTTTTCACCCATAGAAAGTGCTAAATAAGAGCTTTTTTTTGCTACTCCAATCTGAATAGAGCCTACATCTCTACATATAAATTCAAAAGCTTTTTCCATTTGTTCCTGGTCCGTTATTCCAACGTCTGTACGTACAAAATCTAGAAAATGTCTTAAATCTTCAGATCCAAATAGAATCTTTTCCTTTTGACCGGGCTTTCCCGGTGACTCCTTTATTGAGACTAGTTGAGGATCAACAGGACCAAGATTGGAAAAAGGATGCATAATAATTTCATCTGCACCCAACGCTAACAAAGTTGCAGCACTATATGCCTCATATGGCAATAATACACCAATCTTATCAAATCTTTCTCTTAATATACTAATGATTCGCCAAGATACGGTGGGATCTCCACCTCTGCTGATAATTAAAATATCTATTTCTTTCTTTGTTTTTGGAATCTCATTTATTTGTTTAGTAAATTCTGGTATTACATCTGATGCCATTACTGCAGCGGCATTGATGCGTGAGCTTGTAATAAAGGAAATTAATGGCTTTTTACGAAGTTTTTCGATTTGTTTATACAATTCAATTCGATCATTATAAGACATAATTACATTTTTCTAACATATTTAAACTAAATAAATGTTTTCATGATTACAGTAGATGACCTGATTATTTTTTAATCCCTTTTTCCATCTTCATTCATGGGATGGAATGCCAGATGGATAAAATGGAAATTGTTGAACGTTTTACAAAAAATATCATTAAGAAATTAAGGAAGAA
>JAHCRE010000003.1 GCA_020148145.1 Patescibacteria group bacterium
GCCGCGTTAACGCGGCCGCTTTTCCTAAATCCTATTTCGCATATTCTACTACTCTCCTCTCCCTAATAACTGTGACCTTAATTTCTCCTGGATAATTTAGTTCTTCCTGAATTTTACCGGCAATTTCTCTGGCTAATTTTCCTGCCTGTAAATCATTAATTTCTTCTGGTTTAACAAAAACTCTAATTTCTCTTCCCGCCTGCAAGGCCCAAGCTTTTTTGACTCCTAAGAAAGATAGGGCAATATTTTCTAATTCCCCCAATCTTTTTAAATAATTCTCTAAAGTATCTTTTCTTGCTCCTGGCCTTGCTCCAGAGATAGCATCAGCTGTCTGAACTAAAACTGCCTCCAGGCTTTCATAGGGATGTTCTTCATGATGAGATTTCATGGCATCAATTACTTCCTTTTCTACTCCAAATTTCTCCAGAATTTTAATACCAATTTCAGTATGGGAACCCTGAACCTGATGATCAACTGCCTTGCCAATATCATGCAAGAGTCCGGCCTTTAGAGCGATTTTAGAATCAGCTTTCAATTCTGAAGCCAAGGCTGAAGCTAAATGGGCAACCTCAATTGAGTGGAGTAAAACATTTTGACCAAAACTTGTCCGAAAATTCAATCTTCCTAACAATTGAACCAATTTCGGATTAAGACCCAAAATGCCGGTATCGTAAATGGCTGCTTCCCCAGCTTTTTTTATCTGAGAGTTAATTTCAGATTCCGCCCTAGAAACCATCTCTTCAATTCTGGCTGGCTGAATTCTTCCATCCTGAATTAGTTTTTCTAAAGCGGTTTTGGCAATTTGTCTTCTAATTGGATCGAAAGCAGAAATAACTACTGTCTCGGGGGTATCATCAACTATTATTTCCACTCCAGTTAATTTTTCCAAGGTTTTGATGTTTCTTCCTTCTTTTCCAATAATTCTTCCTTTAATTTCGTCTGAAGGCAAGGGAACAGTGGTAGTGGTAATTTCCTGTGCCTGAGAGACTGCATATTTCTGGATAGCAAAGGCTAAGAATTCTTTTGCTTTTCTTTCAAATCTCTCCATACCTTCTAGCTCCAATTTTCTCATTTTCTCTAAAATTTCCTTTTGATATTCTCTTTCTAAGTTTTGAAGTAATTCTCCCTTTGCCTCTTCTTTGGAAAGCCCAGAAATTCTTTCCAAATTTTCCTCACTCTCTTTTTTTAGATTTTCTAAGTTTTCCTTTATTCCTCTTAGTTTTTCTACTTTCTGGCGGAATTCAGTTTTTTTTCCTTCGAAATTTGAAATTTTCTCATCTAAAATATTTTCCCTTCTCAATAGCAGTCTCTCGGTTTTAAAAAGTTCCTGGCGCCTGGTATCTATTTCTTTTCTAGTTGATTCAATTATTTTTCTAGCCTTTTCTTTGGCTTTGAATATTAGGGCTTCAGAGTCTTGTTTAGCCTGAGAAATTCTTTTTTGGATTTTAGCTTCAATATTTGCATAATCTCTTTTGGCAATTGATTGGCGAGCGAAATATCCCAAAATTGCTCCAATTCCTAAGGAAACTATACCCACTAAAAGTGGAATTAATTGATTCATATTCTAAGATTGGCAATTTGATTTTTAACATTTGATTAAGAATTTGATGCTAAAAATATCAAAAATCCAAGATTATTTTTACTATCTATAATAATCATAGTAAATATTTTAAAAAATGTCAAAAGCCCCCTGTCAGACAGGGGGCTTTATTTTTTAACCTCAATTAACTTCTATAATTAGTAAGGTGGAATTTCTCTCCATTTAGGAAGATTAATAAAAACAAAAAGGGGCGGCCTTTGGGCCGCCCCTCAAAATTTTTATTCAAAGTTTATTCCTTTGTCTTTATTACTTCATCAACGATTCCATATTCCTTAGCCTCATGAGCCGAAAGATAAAAGTCACGGTCAGTATCTTTTTCAAGTTTTTCTAAGGGTTGACCGGTGTGCTTGACTAAAATTTTGTTTATTTTATCTTTTAATTTTACAATTTGTTTAGCGGCAATTTCCACTTCCACTGCCTGTCCACCCAAACCACTCACTGCTACCTGATGGAGCAAAATTTCAGCATTTGGTAGGGCAAATCTTTTTCCTTTGGTGCCGGCAGCCAACAAAACTGCTGCTCCTGAAGCAGCCGCCCCTACACAGACTGTGGAAACCGGACATTTAACATATTGGATGGTATCGTAAATAGCTAAGGCGGAAGTTAGTATTCCTCCTGGGCTATTGATGTAAATCTGAATATCTCTTTTTGGGTCTTTACTTGCCAAAAAGAGAAGTTGGGCAATGACTGAATTAGCCACAGGATCGATAATAGGACCAGCTAAAAAAATGATTCTTTCTTTTAAAAGCCGGGAATAAATATCATAAGCCCTTTCTCCATATTTAGTTTTCTCGATAACTGTTGGTACAAGAGCCATAAATCTTTACTTTGTTAGACTTTCTAAAAATTGGAAGGTTTTTTCATTTCTTATTGTATCTTCAATATATAATTTTAATTTTTTAAGGTCAAGCTTTTTTACTTTTTCAATGGGATAATTTTTCAAAACTTTATTTGTTTCGGTTTTTATTTCCTCTTCGGAAACCTCAATTTTTTCCCTTTTTGAAATTTCTCTTAAAACCAAAGAATATTTAATTCTTTTTTGGGCTTCGGGAAAAAAGGATTCTTTTAATTCTTTTTCGGTTTTTTTAATTTTATCTAAATATTCTTTGAGAGAGATTTTAAGAATCTGGGACACCCTCGTTTTCAATTCTTCTAGCATTTGATTTTTTTCTGATTCAATCAGGGTCTCGGGAATTTCAGATTCAGATTCTTTAATTGTTTTTGCCATAATTTCCTGACGCACTCTTAGTCTTTCTTCTTTTTCTTTTTCCAAATTTAAACCTTCTCTTATGCTTTTTTTTAGAGAGGCTAGATTTTCAAAATTACCCAAATTACAAGCCCATTGATCGTTTATTTCTGGAAGTTCAATTTTCTGGACCGAATTTACTTTTACTTTAAAATCAACGGTTCGCCCAGCTAAATCTTTTCTAAAATAGTTTTTGGGAAATTCCAAAGAAAATTCTTTTTCCTGTCCCGAAACCATTCCTTCTAAATTTTCTTCAAATCCAGAAACAAAGTGGCCTTGACCTAAAATAAATCCATCTTTCTTTCTTGCCCCAGCTTCAATCTGGGGAGATTGAAAATCAATTTCTAAAAAGTCTCCTTTTTGGGCAGGTTGATTTTTAAAAGTAAATTTTGCCCGAGATTTTTGGAGCCATGATATTGCGTCCTCAACTTCTTTTTCTGAAATTGAAATTTTTTTTCTTTTAACCTGAGGGGCAATTTTTTTGTAATCAGGCAATTTAACCTCTGGCATGACCGGAGCTTTTGCCTTAAATTCTAAAGAATTTTCAGAAAATTTTAAAATCTTGATTTCTGGTTTTCCAAGAACCTCAATTTTGTTTTCCAGAATTACTTTTAAATAATTTTCTTTAATCGCCAAATCTATTGTTTCTTTTAAAATCTTTTCCTGGCCAATTTTCTTAACAATAACTTCTTTTGGCGCCTTCCCTTTGCGGAATCCCTCTATCTCGAGCTCTTTGCCCAGGTTTAAGGTAGCTTTTTCAGTAAAATTTTTAAATTCTTCAGTTGAAATTGAAATTTTAATTTCAACCTGTGATTTTGGCAATTTTTTAATCGATGCTTTCATAGCTAAATTTTTTCCTTACAAAAAGAGGGGGAGGAAAATCAAAGCAATTTTGCCAACTAGTTTTATTAAGATATCCAAAGAAGGACCGGCTGTGTCTTTAAAGGGATCACCAACTAAATCACCGATTACTGCTACTTTATGAGCTTCAGATCCCTTTCCTCCTAAATTTCCAGCCTCAATATATTTTTTGGCATTATCCCAGGCTCCGCCGGCATTGGCCAGAGTTAGAGCAATTGGAAATCCAGTAATTAAGCTTCCAGCTAAAATTCCGGCCAGAGATGCTGGTCCTAAGGCGAATCCAACCAAAATAGGGACAAAAATAATCAAAATTCCAGGAATAATCATTTCCTTTAAGGCCCTTTTTGTAATTAGATCAACACATTTTCTATATTCAGGTTTTGTTTTTCCTTCCATCAGGCCAGGAATTTCCTTAAACTGTCTCCTTACTTCTTTGACCGTCTCCAAGGCCCCTCTGCTTACCCCCCTTATCAACAAAGAACTAAACAAGAAAGAAAGCATAGCCCCAATAAAAAGACCGGCAATTACTTTAGGGTCTGAAAGGTTAATTATTTCAAGATGAGTAGCCTGAAAATAGGCAGCCAGCCAAGCCAGGGCAGCTAAACCAGCAGACCCAATAGCAAATCCTTTTCCAATAGCAGCAGTAGTATTTCCAACTGCATCTAAGGCCTCGGCTCTCTGACGAACTTTTTGTTCCAAGCCCGCCATCTCCGAGATACCAGCCGCATTATCAGCAATTGGACCATAACAATCAGCAGAAAGATTAATCCCTAAAACTCCTAAAATCCCAACTGAAGCAATGGCAATTCCATAAAGTCCTCCAAAATAATAGGCTAAGATTGTCCCAATGGCTACGGCAATTACTGGCAGGACCGAGCTTTGGATACCAACAACTAAACCTTCAATAATTACTGTCGAAGCTCCCACCTGAGAAGTCTTGGCAATATTTAGAACTGGCTGTTTCTTTTCAGAAGTATAGTATTCACAAACCTTACCAATCAAAAAACCAACCCCTAGACCCGCTAAAAAAGCATAAAAAAGATTAAGTTTTCCAAAAAATTTAGAAATTATTAAATAGGCACCAATAACCATTAAAATATTAGCTACAAAAATTCCTTTTCCCATAGCTTTCTGGATCTCTTGGGTCTGTTCAGTAAATTCAGCTTCTTCTATTTTTTTTGAAATTCTAACAAAAAAACTACCGATAATTGAACTTAAAATTCCAACTGAGGCTAAAGTTATCGGTAAAAAAAGACCTTTAGATTCGAAAGTGGTCCAACCAATGATCATGGCAGCTATAATAGCTGAGATATAGGATTCAAAAAGATCAGAGCCCATGCCGGCGATATCACCAACATTATCACCAACCTGATCAGCAATAACGGCCGGGTTTCTTGGATCATCCTCAGGAATACCTTTTTCAATTTTACCAACTAAATCAGCTCCCATATCAGCACTTTTTGTATAAATTCCCCCACCCACTCTTAAGAAAAGGGCGGTCAGGGAAGAACCAAAGGCATAACTAATTAAAAGAGAGAGGTCTTTAAAGAAAAACCAAACTAGGCTGATGCCCAATAACCCAAGACCAACTACTAAAAATCCCATCACCGCCCCTGCCGAAAAAGCAATCTTGAAGCTTTTGGGAAAACTAATCTTAGCTGCCTCGGTTGTTCTAACATTAGCCTGAGTGGAAACCATCATCCCAATATAACCTGCTAGACTGGAAACTCCGGCTCCAATCAAAAAAGTCAAGGCTTCTAAAAAATTATTAGTCATTAATCCTAAGGCCAGACTAATCAAAACAAAAATTATAGCCATTATCTTAAATTCTCTTTTTAAAAAAGCCTTGGCCGCCTCCTGGATGAGTCGGGATATCTCAATCATTTTGCCAGAACCCGAAGGAGCTTCTTTAATTTTCCGGATTAAAAAGAGGGCAAAAAATAAAGTAAAAATAGAAACAATGATAGGAAAAAATAACATAATAGATATCAAATGCTAAAACTCAAATATCAAATTTTTTAGTTATTTGAGATTAATTGAACATTTGGGTTTTGTCATTTGGATTTTTTTACTGATTTAGTTTTTTTCTTAACTTCCTTCTCTTTTTCTTCTTCCTTGGCTTCTAAGCTTCTAACATCAATTTTCCAGCCAGTTAATCTTGCTGCCAATCTAACATTCTGGCCATCTTTTCCAATTGCCAGAGATAGCTGGTCTTCAGGAACTAAAACTTGGGCCTTGTTTTTTGGCAGAATTTTTACTTCTAAAACCTTGGCTGGTGACATCGCATTGGAAACATATTTTTCCGGGTCATCAGAGTACTCAATAATATCAATTTTCTCTCCTCCTAATTCGGAAATCACGGCCATCACCCTTGTCCCCCTTTGACCAACCATTGAACCAATAGGATCAACCCCCTCTGTCTGAGAAGTGACGGCAATTTTTGACCTCGATCCTGGCTCTCTGGCGATTGATTTAATAATTACTGTTCCCGAAGAAACTTCGGGAACTTCTAATTCAAAGAGTTTAGAGATTAATTTTGGATAAGCCCGGGATAAAAGAACTGCCGGTCCTTTTGGTGTTTCTTCAACTTTTAAGATATAAACTTTTAACCTTTGACCGGGTCGATAAAATTCTCCGGGAACTTGTTCTTCTCTTTTTAAAATCCCGAGAGTTTTACCGGTGTCGAAAATAATATTTTTACCCTCGATTCTCTGGACAATTGCCGAAATTATTTCTCCCTCCTTTGACTTGTATTCAGAAAAAATTGCCTCCTTTTCTGCCTCTCTAATTCTTTGGGTTATCACCTGTTTTGCTGTTTGGGCAGCGATTCGACCATAGTCTCTTTGAGTCCGAAGCGGTATCTCTAATTCCTCCCCCGGTTTTATCTTTGATTTTATTTTCTTAGCCTCCTTAACCATAATATGTTTTTCTAGATTAAAACTGACTTTCTTTTCAACTTTCTTTTCTGGGGGTTTTTTCTTTTTAATTTCTTCGAGTTCTTTTTCAGAAAGAATCATTGATTTATCTAATACCAATTTTACCTGCCAAAATTTAACCCCACCTGATTTTGGATCAAGTTTAGCCCTTATTACCTGGCCTTTCCCTCCGTAATCTTTTTTATAGGCAGCGGCTAAGGCCTGTTCAATACTTTCAATAACCTTTTCTACCGAGATTCCTTTTTCTTCAGCAATCTGGGCAATGGCTGATGTAAAAGATTTAATATCCATTGGTGCTCCTCTAATTTAAGTTTTAATAAAATTGTCCGTTTTCAAACGGACATGACCTGATATTATCTTTCAATTAATTAAGTTTAGCAAAGTAAAATTAGTTGTCAACCCTATTCAGGTTTTTTTATTTTTCTAAAAATCCTTTTTATTCTTAAATCAGACAAGAATTGGTCATTGTCAAAAAGCAGGCGATTTCTAATTAGGGCCGCCTTTTTCTCTGATTTAAAAATTTCTCCCTGTCCTTTAGGGCGAGACTCGACAAGGTCGGTAATTGGACTTAATCTTTTAATTAAAATTGGTCCTAGAGATAAAATAGTGAAAAGTCCGATTATTTCAGATTGATTAAAATAAACTGAAAGAGATATAGCTGTAATTAAAAAAACAAGGGTTCCAATTGAAAGATTCCAAATCAAACCCAAAAGCACAAAGGGAATTAGAGAAAAACCTAAAATCCTTGGAGAAAGGGCTAAGGCAGCCCCAACAAAAGTTCCAATCCCTCTTCCCCCGGCAAATTTCAAAAAACAAGACCAATTATGGCCAGTAACTGCTGCTACTCCAGAAAAAACCTGAGTTTGCAAAGAGAATCCTAATTTCTGAGCTAAAAAAACGGCTAAAAATCCCTTTGCGAGATCTAAAATTCCAGTTAAGGCTCCTTGCCATTTCCCAACATATTTAAAGACATTGGAACCCGAGGTTTTTCTCCAGCCAATTTTTAAAATATCTCTGCTAACTGACCAACGAGTAATTAAAAAACCAAAGGGGATAGAGCCTAATAAATAACTTAAAATTGGCCAAAAAAATTCACTTAAAAACATTATTTTATATTAACTAAAAAATGGCGTTTTGAAAATGCCTGATTTTAGCTCGAATTTTAGCTTTTCCTTGCTGGGTGGGAGATGAGTTGTAGTCTATTTTTATTGAAATAATATCAATCTGCCATTTTTTATCCAAAAAGTTTTTTTCCATTAGCCAACTTTGGGCTGTTTTTATCAATTTTCTTTTTTTAAAAAAATCAACTTTCTCTTCCGGTGAAATAATTTGACTATTTCCGGCTAAAGTTTTTACTTCAGTAAAAATAATGATATCGCCTCTTTTGGCTATAATATCAATTTCTCCTCTTTTGGGGCCAGAAATGAATTTTGGAAAGTAATTTTTATCCAAAATTTTATAGCCCTTCTTTTTTAAATAATCTCTAGCGATTTTTTCACCTAAAACACCAAGTTTTTTGGAATCCATGGTGGACCCAATGGGAATCGAACCCATATCTCTGCAATGCGAATGCAGTGCTCTACCATTGAGCTACGGGCCCAATATTTTCTTCAATTCTTTTAGGGATTTGATTTTTCTAATAGAACGATTTTTAATCAAATCGTCCCTATCAATCAATATTGCCTCCATTCCTAATTTTTTAGCCGGAATTATGTCTCTTTCCAAATCATCGCCAATCATTAAGGCTTGATTTGGTAAAACTTTTAAGATTTTTAAGGCGTTCAAAAAGGCTTTTTTATCTGGCTTTAAGGCCCTGACTTCTCTTGGAGTTAAAATTTTTTCAAATCCATCAAGTGACAATTTCTCAAGCATAAATCTTGGAGCTGTAGTCAAAATTGACTTTCTAAAGGGAATCTTCTCAATTATTTTTACATCATCATAAAATTTAAAAACTAAATTTTTATCCAAGAACTGACTAACTTTTCTAATCGCTTCTTTTTTAGGTCTTTTTTTAAATTTTCTGAAAATTAAAGAAAGGCCATCTTTCCAGTTTTTTGCTCTACTAAAAGAATAATTATAAAAAGGAACAAATTTTGACCACTTATTAAAGTTGTTGAAATCAATATCAAATTTTTCTAAAAGTTTTAAAAAAGTTAAGGAATCTGGTTTTTTTGAAAAAAAAGCTAAAGTCCCAAAAAAATCAAATAAAATTAATTTTATTGACATAGTTGTGGTCTCCAAATCGCGAATGCGATTTGGAGTAGTATTCGGGGCATCCGGGCCTGAACCGGGAATCTTCCCCCACTAAATTCAATCGGAGAGCCGGGATTCGAACCCGAACTAAATCCTCCCGAAGGACTCGTGCTACCATTACACCACTCTCCGAAAATTGGTGGGGGACGAGTTTACCATTACACCATACCCCGCATATTTAAGCTTCCTAAACAAGGCTATAATTTTTAGAGACGTTTAGCCGCCTCGCGGCCACGGTTTCGCAAAGCGAAGAGCGAGGCGGCGTAATACGAGTCAATTTTTCTCGGTGGGAAAAATTAACGCGCTCTAAAAATTGATAGCCGAGCTAAACCACCCAATATTTTCTTTTTGTCATCTTATCTTTTTTCATTTCGATTTTTTCTCGTTCTCTTTTGGCTTTTTGGGATAACTCTTTTAATCTTCCTTCAGATAATTTAGCTAAATTTCTAATTTCTTTCTCCAAAAATTCTTTTTTATTTTTCTTAGGTTCTTCCAGGACAAAACCTAACAAAATATCTAAGGTTTGTCCCACCTTAGGCCCTGGTGAAATATTTAAAATCCTTATTACATCTTCTCCTGAAACCTTAAGCATTTTAACCGAAATTGGATCTTGAGAAACTTTTTCAATAACATATTTTAAATGTCTTAATTTATAAGGTTCAGCCTTGGGGCAACCTGAACCAATTCTATCTGCCATCCTAACCTGGAGTAATTCTTCCATATTCTCTGGCCCAACCTGACGAACTAATCTTCTAACTGAACTCTCTCCAACTTCATCGGGATGATAATAAAAAAGGTGATATCTAACCAGTTTAGCAACTTTCTCAATTTCTTTTTTGGGAAATTTTAACCGGTTGAGAATCTGAACAGTCATTTTTGCTCCCAAGATTTCATGACCATAAAAAGTGGCGTCAGGCCCTTCTCCTTCTTTTACCCGTGGTTTGGCAATATCATGAAAAAGACCAGCCAACCTAACGTATTTATTAAAATTTCTTTTGGCAGCATACTTTAAAGATAAAATGGCATGCTCATAGCATTCGTAAATATGGTGTTTATTTTGGGCAACACCATATCCTTCTTCCAATTCCGGAACAATATATTTTAAAAGATTAAGTTTTCTTAAAAGTTCTATCCCCTCGGCTGCCCTATCTGCCATAATAATTTTCAAAAACTCGTCCCTTATTCTCTCTCTGGGAATTGCCTGAAGCCAGGGAGAATTTTTTTTAATTGCCTTAGCAGTTTTTTCTTCAATTTTAAAATCTAAAGAAGTAGCAAATCTTACTGCCCTCATCATACGCAGGGCATCTTCTGAAAACCTATCTTCAGGATTGCCAACTGCCCGGATGATTTTTTTCTCTAAATCTTTTTGTCCTAAAAATGGGTCAATAACTTTATAGGGTGGTGGGTGGGTGGCGTCCATGGCCATTGCATTTATTGTAAAATCCCTTCTGGCCAAATCCTCTTCAATTGTTTTTGCCCAGGAAATTTTATCAGGATGTCTTTTATCTGTATATTTCTCATCAATTCGATAGGGAGTAATCTCAATTTCTTTTAATTTTGGATTATCGCTTCCGGTTAAAACTGTTACTGTCCCAAATTTGTTATCAATGAAGCTTTTCAAAAAAATCTTGCCAATATTTTTAGGCTTAGCATTGGTTGCCACGTCCCAATCTTCGGGTTCTCTTTCTCGTAAATAATCTCTAACACAACCACCAACAATATAAGCCTCAAAACCTGCCTTTTTTAATTCATCAATGATAAATTTTACTTCCTTAGGTATACTCATATCTTATTTTTATCATAATTTATTGCTTTTTTCCAGATTTTGTTTATAATTAGAGCAAAGCGAGAATTATCCCTAGAGGCATAATTAGATTAGCTTGCCCCTGTAGCGTAATGGATAACGTGCGAGTCTTCGGAACTCGAGTTGAGGGTTCGAGTCCTTCCAGGGGCATAGTAGGGAAACTAAAAATTGAGTATAATTTAAAAAGATAAAAATTAAAAGAGATTCTAATAAAAAATTTATGAATAAAAAATTTGTTTTAGGATTAATTGTAGTTATTGGTCTATTTTTTCCTTTAGCTAAAGTAATGGGGGCTTGTGGATGTAATTGTGGAGAAATAAAAGATTTTGAGGGTAATGTGATAGGTTGCGACGGACATTTTGCTCAACCATCAGGGTCTGACTGGGGTAGCTGTACAATAAACCCGGCAGAGCCTGGAATTGGAATGTCAACAGGAACTGATTGTTCACATGGCGATAGCATCTGTAGTACCGGCGGGTGTCCTGATGGCTCAAATGATGACCCGTGTCGTACTAATCATTCTTATTGGTCTTTTATAGGAGGACCATTAGGTTGTAAGTGTAGGACAGTAGACGGTATTTGGGATGGGGAAGATGTCAATGATGAAGAAGCTTGTATCAGATGTAATGGCGGAGTAACAGAAAATTTCAAAATGGCAGACACAAGTGGAACTTATGGCTCAACAAATCCCGGAGACGGTGAGTGTGAAGAACTCTGTGGCGCTGATTCACAATGTGATGAAGCAAAATATGATGAGGGGATTATAGTTGCCGGTGGACATTGTGATTATTGTGTTTTTACCGCTGGTGCGCCTGAAGAATCTCATGTCCCTTCAGGACTAATAGGGGGACTGGTCCCCTGTGGAAGATATACAAATGATCCAGGCACAGCCATTGATGAATCTGCTCCCTGTACTCTCTGCCACCTTTTTGTTTTATTCAAAAGAGTTGTTGATTTTGTTACTGTCAATATAATCTTTCCTTTAGCAGTTTTAATGTTTGTAATTGGAGGAGCAATGCTTTTGATTGCTGGCGGAGATCCAGGAAAGATTGGTCTGGGAAGAAAGATTTTAAAAGCAACTGTAATTGGCCTTGTTATTATCTTGGCTGCCTGGTTGATAGTTAATACAATAATTCTCCTCCTGTTCACAGACGACCCTCTTAACCCTTATTTTTTCTTCCGAGCCTGGCATACCATTATCTGCCCGGTGACATAATTGCCCCGTTAGCTCAATTGGAAGAGCAGGAAGCTCTTAACTTCAAGGTTGGGGGTCCGAGTCCCTCACGGGGCACTTTAAAAAGCCTGATTCTGGCTTTTTGTTTTTTATTTTCTGTGATAAAATTAAACCAGATTATGCTAACCCCTGAAGAAAAAACAAAATTAATCAAAAAGTCGCGGCACGCGTCGCTTCTCGCCTCGTCTTCGCCGAGGCGAAGCGGGCGCTCCGCTAACACCGCTCCTCAAAACCTTCGGTTTCTGACGCTCGCCTTCGGCTCGCTGTTTTTCCACTACGGGAAAACACCCAGTTTTCCCGACCCCTTTCTACTTTTTTGATTATTTTTCATTCAATAAAATTATGCTAACCCCTGAAGAAAAAACAAAATTAATCAAAAAATATAAACTTCACGAAACTGACACTGGCTCTCCAGAGATCCAGGTTATTTTACTTACTGAAGAAATTAAAAGACTTTTACTACATCTAAAAAAACATTCCAAAGATTTTCATTCAAAGAGAGGATTATTAAAAATGGTGGCCAAGAGAAGAAAATTGTTAAAGTATTTAAAAGAGGAAAACGAGAAAAGATATAATACTTTGATTAAAAAAATAGGATTAAAAAAATGATGAAAATTAAATCAAAAGAACAAAGAGTGGCAGTCCTGATTGATGTTCAAAACATGTATCATTCGGCCAAAAATCTTTATGGAGCAAGAGTTGATTTCTCAGAAGTTTTAAAGGAAGCTGTTGCCGGAAGAAAGTTAATTAGAGCAGTTGCCTATGTTATCCGCACTGAAAGCGAGGAAGAGGAAGCATTTTTTAAAGCTCTAAGCCGGATTGGGATTGAGGTAAAAATGAAAAACCTCCAAATTTTTCCCGGTGGCCTTAAAAAGGGCGACTGGGATGTGGGAATAACTGTTGATGCCATAAAGTTTAGTAATTTTTTAGACACCGTTATTTTAGTAACCGGGGATGGTGACTTTGTCCCCCTGGTAGAATATATTAAAAATGCCAAAGCAGCCCGGGTGGAAATTGTGGCCTTTGAAAGATCAGCCTCAGGAAAATTAAAAGAAGTCGCGGATGATTTTATTGATTTAGAAAAAGCTCCTCAAAAATATCTAATTAAAAAATGAGTCAATGAAAGAACAAAAATTCCAAATAGAAATTGCCGGCCGACCCTTCAAGGTAGAGATTAAAAACCTAGCTGAACAAGCCAATGGCAATGTTTTAGTCCGCTACGGAGATACCTTAGTTTTAGCTACCTGCGTGATGTCAAAATACGAAAGAGAGGAAATTAGCTTTTTTCCTTTAACCGTGGATTATGAAGAGAAATATTATGCGGCCGGAAAGATTCGAGGACCTCGTTATATAAAAAGAGAAACCAGACCTTCAGATGAGGCAATTTGCAATTCAAGATTAATTGACCGAGCGATTAGGCCAAGATTTCCCAAAGATTTAAGACGGGCGGTTCAGGTAATTATCACTGTTCTTTCTTGGGATGGCCAAAACGACCCTGATACTTTGGGGCTTTTGGCTACTTCCTTAGCTCTTTCAATTTCTGATATTCCTTGGTCGGGCCCCCTGGCAACAGTCAGGATTGGTAGGGTAAATGGTAAATTTGTCTTGAATCCAATCTATGAGGAGAGAGAAAAAAGTAAGATGGATTTTGTCCTGGCTGGCGGAGAAGATAAAGAAAAGTTTTCAATTAATATGCTTGAGGGGAGTTTTGATGAGATAGAAGAAAATTTAATTTTGGAAGCTTTAGAATTTTCTAAAAAGGATCTAAAAAGAATTTGTGATTTTCAAAAAGAGATTATAAAGGAAATTGGCAAAGAAAAAATTCTCGTTGAAGCCCCTCCAAAAGATTTAGAACTAGAGAGAGAAATTAAAGAGTTTTTAGGAGAAAATTTAAAAAAAGCTCTTTATCAAAAAGTAAAACAGAATCGGATGGAAGAAGCAAATAAGTTAAAGGAAGATCTTGTTTACTTTATCGAGGGAAAATATCCTAGAATGGGAAAGGTAAAATACACTCAAGATTTTTTTGAAAAGGAAATTGAAAAAATAATCCATGAAAACATAATTTCTTCTGAGAAAAGGTCAGACGGTCGGAGGCTTGATGAGATACGAGAAATTCATTGTGAAGTAGGGCTCCTACCTAGAACTCACGGCTCCGGTCTTTTCTCTCGAGGTCAAACTAAAGCTTTATCTATTTTAACTTTGGGGACGCCAGGAGATCAGCAATTATTAGAAGGAATGGAAATTGTTGGCAAAAAAAGATTTATGCACCATTATAATTTCCCCCCTTACTCAGTTGGAGAAATTAAACCAATAAGAGGACCGGCCAGAAGGGATATTGGTCATGGCATGTTAGTGGAGAAGGCTCTTTTGCCTTTAATTCCCAGTTTTGATCAATTTCCTTATACAATGAGAGTGGTATCAGAAATTCTTTCCTCCAATGGCTCAACCTCTATGGCCTCAGTTTCTAGTTCTTCTCTGGCCCTAATGGACGCTGGGGTGCCAATAAAAGCCCCGGCTGCTGGAATCGCTATTGGACTAATGATAAAAAGAGGACTCTCCGCCACTAAAGCTCTGGAAAACAAGAATTATAAAATTTTAACTGATATTCAGGGTCCAGAGGACCATCACGGCGATATGGATTTCAAGGTTGCTGGTACCAGAAAAGGAATAACTGCTATTCAAATGGATGTAAAAATTGAAGGAATTACTAAAGAAATTTTAAAAGAGGCTTTAGGGCAAGGGAAAAAATCAAGATTTCAAATTTTAGACAAGATGGAAAAGATTTTAGCAAAGCCTCGGAGCCAACTCTCCCCTTTCGCCCCAAGAATCTCCACTTTACAAATTAATCCAGAGAAAATTAGAGAAGTAATAGGCCCAAGGGGAAGGGTAATTAATGAAATTATTGAAGAAACTGGGGTAGATATAGATATTCAGCCAACCGGCCTAATTTACATTACTTCAGAAAAAGAGGAGGCAGTAAAAAAAGCGATTTCTTGGATAAAAAATATTACTCGAGAAATTAAGATTGGAGAAGTTTTTCAGGGGAAAGTAAAAAGGATTTTAGATTTTGGCGCATTTATTGAAATCCTACCTGGCCAAGAAGGCCTAGTTCACATTTCCCAACTATCTCCCCGAAGAGTAGAGAAAGTTGAAGATGTTGTTAAAATTGGAGACATTGTGCCAGTAAAGGTTATTTCTATTGATCAACAAGGAAGAATAAATTTATCATTGAAAGCCCTGAAGGAAGTTAAGGTTCGACCTAAAAAAAGATACTAGCGCTTAAGTCTCTTTGGAAAAAAGTTTTAAGTATCAAAATTTTTTAAAAATATGCCAGAAAAAATTAGAGAAAAAAAAGAATTTTTAAAAAGGGAGGAGATTAGGACAATGGAAAAAGACATTAAAAGATTAAAAGAAAAGGAGGCAAGAGAGGAAAAAGAAAAAATAGTTCAATTAAAAACTGAGGAGGAGGAAAGAAAAAAAAGAAAGGAACTAGAAAAAAAAGAGAAAGAGGATGAAAGAAGGAAATTGGAAAATGAAACAAAAAGGACCGCTGAAGAAATGGAGAAAAGATGGTTAGAAAAAAAAAGGAGAAGAATTGAAATAGAGAAAGTAGAAGGAGAAAGGCTTCGAGAATCAAAAATTGAGATTGAAGAAAAAATTAGCGATTTTTCTAAACAAAAAGGGGCTTTGGAAATAAAAAAATCCCAATACCTAGATGAAATAAAAAAACTACAAGAATTTTTAGAGCCAGTTTTAGAAAAAGAAAGAGAAATTGAAAAAGAGAAAAAAGAAATTGAGGAAAGAGAAAAAAAAGCTATTTCTCCTGAGGAAAAAATGGTGATAGAAGAGGAGAGGTGGCAAATTGAAAAGGAAAGAGAAAAAATAGAATCTGAGAGGTGGGAAGTTGAAGACAAAATTAAAGAGGTAAAAAATAAATTAGAGAAAAATGATTTAGAATATCAGAGGATTAAAAGATTAGAAAAAGAGCTGAAGGAGAGAACAAAAGAAATTTTAGAAAAAGAAAAGGAAATAGAATTAAAAGAAGAAAGGGCTGGATTAGAGAAAGAACTATCTGTAATTTTAGAAAAGGGAAAGCCCTTGAAAGTAAAATTAAAGGAAATTTCAGAAAGAAAGACTGAGACAGGAAGAGCTTTAGCCGAAATTTTAATAAAAGAAAGGGAGGTCGAACAAAAAATAATTGAGCTTGAAAAAAAAGAGGGGATAGTTACTGACTTGGCTGAAAAGAGGGAAATAGAAAAAGAGAGATGGGAAGCAGAGAAAAGAAGAAAGGAAATTGAAGGAAAAAAATGGCGATTAGAGGCTAAAAGAAAGGAAATAAAAGAACAAGGAAAAGAATCTGATCTAAAATATCAACCATTGCAAAAAAAAGAGGAGGAAATTAAAAAAAGAATTGAAGAGGTTAATCTTTTTCTTAAAGAAAAACAGGTTGAGTTTCCTAAAAAAGAAATAAAAGGAGAAGAAAGATTAAAAGAGGCTGGAATTGAGGAAATTCAAAGAAAGATGGCGAGACTTAAAAAAGAAGAAGAAGAAAGGAAAGAATTCTTAGAAAGACTAAAACTAAAACCTGAGGAAAAGCCGAAAGAGATACCTATCATCCCCCCAGAACCAAAACCAGCAGAAGAAATTAAAGAAGTGACCTTGCCATCTCCTCCAAAAAAACCGCCTTTATATGAAAAAATCCTTATTAGATTAATCCTTTTAATATTATTAATAGTAATTTTAGCGACTATTTTCTTTTTCTGGTATTGGTATTTAAGGAAAGAAGGGCCTCAAAAAATACCATCTCCCTCACCTCAAACCGAAGAAGAGGAACTAATAATCATTCCTCCTTCTTTAATCTCGGTTGAGGCAACAGAGGCTTTGGAAGTTTCGGCCCCCGAAGAACTCCCTGGCCTTCTTTTCCAAATCCTAGAAAGAGACTTAGAAAAAAGTTGGTTTACTAGAATCGTAATAAAACTAGAATCGTAATAAAAAATGTAAAAGAAAACAAAGTTCTTGGTTTAAAAGAATTTTTTGCTGTTTTTAGAACTGAAACTCCAAAAGATTTTTACCAAAAATTAGAGAATGACTTTACCCTATTTATATATTCCCAGAAGGAAGGAAATAGATTGGGTTTTGTAGCTAAAGTTAAGGAGAAAGAGGGCTTAATTGGACTATTAAAATCCTGGGAAAAACAATGGAGGAAGATTTTCAAAATTTCTTTACCATGCTAGGCAAAACAGGGCCAGCTCTTGTCCCCTTCTTTAAAGATGCAAATTATAAAGGAGTAAGTTTTAGGCTTCAGGCTTTCACTCGAGAAGATTTAGGAATTTGTTATTTATTACCCGATGACTTCTTTGTCTTTTCTTCTTCTGGAGAAAATTTAATAAAAACAATTGATAAACTAACTGAATAAACTGTTGGGGAAACTATGAAAAAACAATTTCAGAAGAAATTAAAAGAAAAATTAGAAAAAGAGAGAGAAATAATCCAGAGGGAGCTCCAGAAATTTGCTAAAAAAGATGTAAGGCTAAAGGGAGATTGGGATACTCGTTTTCCTTATTTTAATGGTGAGGCTGGGGGGGCTAAAATGGAAAAAGCTGCTAATGAAGTTGAGGAATACGAAACCTTGCTCCCAATTGAATATACTCTTGAAACTAAACTCAAAAATATTAATTTAGCTTTGGGAAAAATAAAAAGGGGAGAATATGGAATTTGTGAAAAATGTAGAAAACCAATTAATATCGCCAGATTAAAGGTTTGTCCTGAGGCAAGAACTTGTTTAAAATGTAAAATTTAAAATTTTTTAAAGTTTCATAATAACCCTTAAATAAATTATGTCCGGGCACAGTCATTGGAAAAAGGTGAAATATAGGAAAGCTATCACTGATGTAAAAAAAAGTAAGATTTTCTCGAAGCTCTCTCGAGCAATTTCGGTTGCAGCTCGAGAGAAAGACCCCGATCCAGAAACAAATCCTAAATTAAAATTAGCCATAGAAATGGCTCGTTCTTTTAATTTGCCGAAAGAAAATATTGAAAGGGCTATTAAAAAGGGAGCTGGAAAATTAGAAAAAATTAAATTAGAAGAAATAATGTTTGAGGCCTATGGCCCAGGAGGAATTGCTATTATTATCGAGGGGATTACTGATAATAAAAATCGAGCCTTAACCGAAATTAAGCAAATTCTAAATCAAAATAGTGGGAAACTTGCTGATCCAGGATCAGTAAGATGGCTTTTTGAAAGAAAAGGGGTGATAACAATTTCTGTGTCCCAACCTTCGGTTATTAACCGAGAAGATTTAGAATTAAAGGTAATTGAGGCAGGAGCTGAAGATATTTATTGGCATAATGCCGCCCGCGAGGACGAGCCTCCCGCCGAAGGCGAGGTTCGCCAAGGGCGACGCCAAGGGCGGGATATCTTGGATGTCTATACAAAAATTGAAGACTTAGAAAAGGTTAAAAAAAACTTGGAAACCCAGGAGATTAAAGTTACATCCTGCTCATTAGATTGGGTGGCTAAGAATTTTGTCCAAGTCGAGGAGAAAAACAGGGAATCGGCTAAAAGACTTTTTGAAACCTTAGATGAATCAGAAGTAGTCCAGGAAATCTATTCAAATCTTAAGATCTGATTATCTTTAATATTGAAGATAAAATAATTTATTTAAATAAAATTAAGCTATGCCAAAAGAAGCTGAAATTAGGAAAAAGGCAATTCGAGTATTAGAGGAAGGAGGTTGGATTGTATGGTTTTCTCCTAAAGTAAAATACCAACAAACGGACGTCTTCGGAATTATTGATTTGTTGGCTCTTAGAGGAAAAGAGAAGAAAAATATTCAACTAACCACTCTTCCAAATGTTTCGGCTAAGAGAAAAAAAATAACAAGTTTTCTTAAAAAGTTTAAAGTAGAACTCCCTGTTGAGATTTGGGCCTGGGATAAAAAGAAAAGAAAATTTAGAAAAGAAAAGATTAATATAAAAATAGAAAAGAAAATTTCGAGAAAACTAAAGAAAAAATAGTTAGAATTTTTAAAACCTGACGCTGTTAATGTTTTAGCAATTGCTCTAACTTATCATTTCTCGGATAAAACTTAAAAGGGCTTGACAAGCCCTTTTGTCTTTTTATAATAGCGTTAAAAGACGTAAAATTCATCAGTTTAATATAAAAAATTATCTCCAAAATTAATCATTATTAAGCCATTCTGGAGTAAAAATATGTATTTCCTAAAAAATGCAATTTTAGCTCCCTATCTCAAAGAAGAGGAAGACGAGATGAAAGACGAGATAGAAGACGAGATAAGTGAAAAGAGAGGAGAAACTGAAGAAGAATGGGGTGAAGGGTGGGAAGAAGATTTATAAAAATATTCTAAATTAACCTAACAAATTTTCTTTTCCCGATCTGAAGGACCAACCCTTTTTTAATTTTTATAGTTTTTTTCCAACCCTCCTCCAATTTACCATTTATCTTTACTCCTTTTTGTAAAATCAATCTTTTAGCCTCTGATTTTGAAGAGGCTAAATTTGTTTTAGTCAATAAATCAAGAATGTTTAAGGTTTTTTCCTTTATTGAAATCTCTAAAATTTTAGAAGGCAATTTTTTCTCTTTAAAAATCTGTTTAAATTCTTTTTCAGCGATCTGGGCCACTCCTTTACTATGATAAATGCTAACAATTTCTCGAGCCAATCTAGCCTTTATGTCTCGAGGGTTTATTTTTTTAAGTTTTAGTTTTTTTTCAATTTCTTTAATTTTTTTCTCGGGAACTTCAGCGCATAATTTAAAATATTGAATAATTAAATCGTCCCTAAGAGACATGAGTTTCCCATACATGTCGTCGGCTGAATCCATAATATTAACTGTATTGCCGAAGGTTTTGCTCATCTTTCGTCCGTCAAGGCCTGGCAGCATGGGGGTAGTCAAAACGAATTTCTCTTTCTTGTTGTAAACTCGCTGCAGCTTCCTGCCAACTAACATATTAAATATCTGATCAGTTGAGCCAATTTCTAAATCGACATTCATTGCCACTGAATCGTAGCCCTGCAATAAAGGATATAGAAATTCATTAATCCAAACTTCTCCTCCTTTTTTAAGGCGATGTTGGAACATATCTCTCTCTAATAGTTGGGAAGTAGTAAAATAAGAAGTGAGCTCGACAAGATCTCTAAAAGTAAGTTTAGCCAACCAGCCAGCATTGTACTTAACCTTGATCTCTGAAAGATTTAGAATTTTTGAAGCCTGTTTTTTATAGGTGGCCATATTTTTTTTGATTTGAGTCAAACTAAGGGGTTTTCTTTTTTTATCTCTCTCTGAAGGGTCGCCTATCTGGGCAGTAAAAGTGCCAAAGAGTAAAATCACCTCATGCCCTAACTTTTGAAATTGTTGAAGTTTTCTTAAAGGAATTGCATGGCCGAGGTGAAGCTCAGGGGCAGTCGGGTCTATCCCAAGATAAAGGCGGATTTTTCTTTTTTTCATTAATCTTGCTAATTTTTCTCTACTTGGTAATACTTTTTCTACCCCCCTAGTTAAAACCTCTTTAACCTTTTTTGAACTAGTATCTATTTTCGTTTTCATACTTTTAATTTACTACAATTTTAAAGATTTAACAAATTTCTGAAAAAATGTTAAAAATAATTTGGAATTCATGGCCAAAAGAAAAAGACATCTAAAAGTTTACGAAAAAAGCCCAAGGTCTAAAATAGGAAAAAGGGTCGGTTTACTCTTCAGGTCTTTAGGCTTTGGCTTTTTAGTTCTTTTATTAGGGTCTTTATCCTTATTTATTTATTATGCCAAGGATCTTCCCCGGCCAGAGAAATTTTTGGAAAGACAGTTCTTCCAATCCACCAAGATTTATGACCGCTCAGGAGAAACTCTTTTATATGAAATTTATGGCGAAGAAAAAAGAGAGATTGTCCCTTTAGAAAAAGTGCCAGAATACTTAAAAGAAGCAGTTATTGCCACTGAAGATATTAATTTTTATCACCATTTTGGAATAGACTTCAAAGCAGTGGCTCGCGCTGTTTTAAATAATTTAAAATTAGGTAAACCAATCCAGGGAGGCTCAACTATTTCTCAACAATTAATTCGTTCTTCTTTTTTAACCATGGAGAAAACTCTGGAGCGGAAAACAAGAGAAATTATTTTAACTTTGGAATTAGAAAGAAGATATTCTAAAGATCAAATCTTAGGATTTTATTTAAATCAAATTCCTTTTGGTTCAAACGCTTATGGAGTAGAGGCAGCTAGCCAGACTTATTTTAGGAAACCTGTCTCTGATATTTCTCTAGCTGAGGCCGCTCTTTTAGCTTCTTTAATTAAAGCCCCAAGTCGTCTCTCTCCTTTTGGAGACAACTTGGCTGAACTGTTGGCCAGAAAGGATTATGTTTTAGACCGAATGGAGCTTTCAGGTTTCATTACAAAGGAAAAAAAAGAATTGGCAAAAAAAGAGGAAATAAAGTTTGCCAAGGCCTTGCACCCAATCAAGGCTCCCCATTTTGTCCTTTATATTAAAAACTATCTTGAATTAAAATATGGAGAAGATTTCTTAAGAGAAAAAGGGCTTAGAGTTTATACTAGCTTGGATTGGGAACTCCAGGAATTAGCAGAAAAAGTGGTCGAAGAAGGGGCAAAAACTAATGAAAACTACCGGGCCTTTAATGCTTCTTTAGTGGCAATTGATCCCAAAACTGGTCAGATATTAGCTATGGTAGGTTCAAGAGATTGGTTTGGAAACCCTTATCCCCAAGGATGTATCCCCGGGAAAACTTGTCTTTTTGACCCAAGCCCAAATGTTAGCTTATTAGGTAGACAACCAGGTTCAGCTTTTAAGCCCTTTGTTTATGCTACTGCTTTTAAAAAAGGCTTTAATGATAAATATAAAGTTTTGGACAAGGAAACAAATTTTGGTCTCTGGGGCGGGAAACCTTATATTCCCCAAAATTATGATGGTCTTTTCCGGGGCCCAGTAACTTTAAGAGAAGGTTTGGCTCAATCTTTAAATGTTCCCTCAGTAAAAGTTCTTGCCTATCTAGCCGGCCTAAAAGATAGCATTAAAACAGCCAAAGACCTTGGAATCACTACTTTAGATAAACCTCCCTCTTGGTATGGGTTGGCCTTAGTTTTAGGAGGTGGGGAAGTAAAGCTTCTAGACATGGTTTCAGCTTATGGAGTTTTTGCTACCGAAGGATTAAGGACTCCTCCAGTTGCTATTCTAAGAGTTGAAGATGAACGAGGAAACATAATTGAGGAAAATAAAAAAACTCCAAAAAGAGTTTTAGAAACTGAGGTAGCCAGGCTTATTAATGATATTTTGTCAGACAATCAAGCCAGGACCCCAGTGTTCGGCCCAAGCTCTCCTCTTTATCTTGAAGATTCTAAGGTGGCAGCTAAAACCGGGACAACTGAGAATTATAAAGACGGTTGGGTTATAGGCTATACTCCCTCAATTGTGGCCGGAGTTTGGGTAGGAAATAATGATGGGACCCCAATGCGAAAAGGACCAGGAGTAGTGGTAGCAGGACCAATCTGGCACCAATTTATGGAAGAGGCTTTATTAAAATATCCGAAAGAAACTTTCAAAAAGCCTTTTCCCAACTAGCCAGAATCTTTTAGTTAATTTTAAAAACTAGGCCTTAACTTGCCTTTATAGGCATTAAAATATAAATATAACTTTGGTCTCCTACTGGCTTTAAAGCGCCTGGCCCATCTTCGCCGTTTAGTTCAAAAATTAGGTCTTTGCTTTTTATATTTAAAAGACCATCAATAAGAAATCGGTGATTAAAAGAAACCGTAACTTCTTCACCGTTTATTTCCCCAGGAAGAAAAGACCTATGTTCTCCAAGGTCAGGGTCTTGGCTAAAAATTTCTATTCCTTCTTTCTTTTTTTCGATCTTAAACTTGACCTCGTTTATTTTCCCACTAAAAAGACTGGCTAGTTTAACTTGATTTAAAAATTCATTTTTTGGCAAAAATAGCTGGGTCTTATATTTTTTAGGAATAATCGCCTGATAGTCTGGATATCCTCCTTCAATTAAGCGAGAAACGAGCTGAACCTGCGGATGAGGAGTCTCTGCCATTGGAATTTCAAATAAAGCCTGATTAGGTTCCAAACAGATTTTAAGTTCTCCTTTCTTTTCCCCAAAAACATTAATTAACTCCCTAGCTGCTTTCTGAGGAAGAATCAAAGAATATTTCTGGGAGAACGAAAGAGGTTTTTCTAAAAAAAGCTTTTTCTCTCCTAATCTAAAACTATCAGTCGCTACCATTTTAATTAACTCTTTCTCAAAGGAAAAATATATCCCAGAGATCTCTGGCCTGGCGGTAGAAGGTTGAGCAAAGTTGACAATTGTTTCTAAGCCCTGGCAAAAAGCTGAATTATCAACTAAAATTTTTTTCTCTTCTGATATATGCGGGATAATTGGGAACTCATCGGCGCTAAAGCTTTTTATCTGAGTCTTGTAATTTTCCGATTCAATAAGTAAATTGGAACCTTTAACTTCCAGTTTCATCGGTTTATTAGGGAGAAAATTGACAAAAGAAGATATTATTTTTGTTGGAATAGTTATTTTGCCTTCTTTTTCTATTTTAGCTAAGGACCACCAATTTATACCAACTTCCAAATCAGTGGTTGATAGTTGTAAAAAGTTCTTCTCTGCCTGGATTAGAATATTATTAAGAATTGGCAAAGTATAAGATTTTGGAGAAACTCTTCCTACAACATTTAATCCATTTTTAAGTTTTTCTTGTAAGATTATCAGACTTAGTTGATTACTATTCATATTAATATCTATTTTTTATTATTACTATTATTAGTGGTGTAGAAAGCTATGTTCTAACTTGAGATTCTATTAATATTTATTGAGAATAAAGTGTTGAAAATAAAGGGAAACTTTTAGGAAAAATTCTTTGTTATTTATCAAAATTTTTTGTTAGAAAGATTATTCTCTAATTATTAACTCGAAATCCGCTGTTTTATTAAGTTAATTTCCTCTCCTAGGTTTTCATTCTTTTTTAGCTCCTTTAAAATTTTTTCATAAGCATAAATAGCGGTAGTGTGATCCTTCCCCCCTAATTTTCTTCCAATAAAAGGATAGGAGCTTTTTAGTTCTTCTCTTAATAGATACATAGCTACTTGTCTTGGCCTGACAATTTCTTTTTTTCTCGAAGAAGCTAAAAGGTCTTTTTCTTTTAAGTCATAAAACTCAGCCACTGCTCGAAGGATTTTTTTGGGAGTAATAACTTTTTTCGGGGAAAAAATTAAGCTTTTTAGGAGAGACTTAGTAATTTCCAAATCAGGAGGTTGCTTATTGAGTTTTTGATAGGCCGCCAATCTATTTAAAGCTCCTTCTAATTCTCTGATATTTTTTTGGATATTAGAAGCAATATATTCATAGACAGGAGTAGAAAAATCAATTTTTCTTTCTTGGGCTTTCGCTTTTAAAATCGCTATCCTAGTTTCAAAATCAGGATAGCCAATGTCGGCAATCATTCCTCCTTCAAAACGCGACCTCAGTCTTTCAGTTAAAGTTGGGATAGCCTTTGGCGGTCGATCGGAAGAAAGAACAATTTGGTTGTTTTTTTCATAAAGAGCATTAAAGGTGTGAAAAAACTCTTCCTGGGTTTTTTCTTTTCCAGCTAAAAATTGGACATCATCTAAAATTAAGATATCAATTGTTCTTAATTTCGATTTAAAATTTGCAATCTTCTGGTTTCTGATTGAAGCCACTACTCCGGAAGTAAATCTTTCAGCTGGAATATATTTTACTTTCTTTTTGGGGAAATTTTTAACAACTTCGTTACCAATTGCTTGGAGTAAGTGGGTCTTGCCCAGACCTACGCCTCCATAAATAAAAAGAGGATTATAAACAAGCCCGGGTTTTTTTGTTATTGCCCAGGCAGCCGCCTGAGGTAATTCATTAAAAGGGCCGACTACGAAGTTCTCAAAAGTATATCGTGGATTAAGACTTGTTTCCCCATTGATTTTAAACTCTTGAAATTCAAGCTGTTCAGTTCTAGTTAGAGGGAGAGGGCTTCTTTTTGAAACCTTTAAATTAACTTTCCCGGCAATATATCTGACTTCTTTAACCTTTTCATCTAAACTATGTAAAATTTTAAAAATATTTTTGTGGTATTTACTTTCGAGCCATTCTTTAGCGAAGGTATTGGGTACCGAAACTATTATCTGGTTTTCTTTTTTAGTCAAAATTTCGGTGTTTTTAAACCAAGTAACAAAATTAGCTGGAGAAATATTTAACTGGATTTGGGCTAAGACTGCTTGCCAGAGCTCTTCGTTGGTCATAGTTTTATTATAAAACAAACTTAAATAATAAAGTATAGAAATATTTATTTCCAACTTATTATATCATAAGTCAAGGATTAGTAAAATAAACAGGGAAAAACAAAATTTGTTAATAAATTGTGGAGAAATAGTGAAAATTGACTTTTGATTTTAAAAGAGTAAAATCGAAATTAGAAAATATGGTAATTACTTATCGGCCAAAAAGAAAAAAAAGAAAAAGAGCCCATGGATTTAGAAAGAGAATGAAAACTAAGGGAGGGAAAAGAGTTGTGTCTAAAAGAAGGAGGAAAGGAAGAAAGAAACTTACAGTTTAAAATCAGAAATTTTTTATATTTAATTTTGACCGAACCTTTTTAGAATAAAATGCTGTTTAAAGAAAGTCGCCTAAAGAAAAGTAAGGACTTTGAAAAGGTTTTTAGGGCTGGCCGAGGCTTCAAAGAGGATTTTTTATTTTTAAAAATAATTAAAAATAATTTAAACCATAGCCGTTTTGGTTTTATGGTTTCCAAGAAACTTTCAAAAAAGGCAACTTTACGTAATAAAATGAAAAGGAGACTAAGAGAGTTAGTGAGAATGAAGTTGGGTAAAATTAAAAAAGGAGTCGACGTTGTTTTAGTGGCTAGCCCAGGCTTAGAAAAAAAAGATTTTTGGGAAATCGAAGAAATTTTGAATAAAATTTTTGAAAAGGCAAGCCTAATAAAAAACTAAAATTCAATATGGAATTACTTATTAATATTTTTAATAAAATTTTATATCAACCCTTATTCAATATCTTGGTTTTGCTATATCAATATTTACCCGGAAAAGATCTTGGGATAGCTATAATTTTTTTAACTCTCTTAACAAAAGCCCTATTTTATCCTTTGAGTAAACAGTCGATTAAATCCCAGAAAGCTCTAAGTAATCTTCAGCCAAAGATTCAAGACATTCAAAAAAAATACAAAGATGATAAAGAAAAACAGGCCTTAGCAATGATGGAACTTTATCAGAAAGAAAAAATTAATCCTTTTTCCGGACTTTTACCTCTATTTTTGCAAATACCAATTTTAATCGCTCTTTATCGAGTATTTTTGAGAGGATTTCATCCAGAAGAGATGCTTAGCCTTTATAACTTTATTCCTCATCCCGGAAATATTTCCCCTCTTTTTTTAGGAATTTTAGATCTTAATAAACCTTCGCCAATTTTGGCAATTTTTACTGGAGTCTTTCAATTTTTTCAATCAAAAATGGTGGCACCAAAGGCAAAAGGGAAAACAGATCGATTTTCCCAAATTTTCCAAAAGCAAATACTTTACTTTTTTCCAATTTTTACGATTTTCATTTTGTTAAAACTCCCTTCAGCTATTGGTCTTTATTGGTTAGTGGTAACAATCTTTTCAATAATCCAACAATATTTTATTTTAAAGAAACGTCCTGCTTAAATTTTATGCTAAGCCAAAGCAATATTGAAACAATTAAAAAAATCACTGAGGATTTTTTCAAAAAAACAACAATTGATGTTGAAATTGAGTTTTTACCTCAGAGAGGAGAAGCCTTGCCAATAAGTTTGAAAACAGAAAAGCCCCAAATTTTAATTGGAGAACATGGCCTTACTTTATTGGAAATTCAGCATCTTTTAAAGGTAATTTTAAAGCGAAAAATAAAAGAAAATTTTTATATTGATTTAGATGTCGCAGATTACAAAAAGAAAAAAATCGAATATTTAAAAGAATTAGCAAAATCTGTTGCCGATGAAGTTTCCTTAACAAAAAAAGAAAAAATTTTATCTCCTATGCCAGCTTACGAAAGAAGAATTATCCATCTGGAATTAGCTGAAAGAAAGGATGTCACCTCAGAAAGCATTGGCCGAGGGCTAGAAAGAAGAGTGGTAATTAGGCCTTATCCCTAAAATTAAAGAGGAAGATTTTATATAAAAAAGGGCCTAAAGGCCCTTTTTAGTTTTTTAATTTTTGATAAAATTATATTTTATTATTTCATAGAAAATCAATAATATTCCTGGTAATAGTATAAAGGGCTTAGTTAGATATTCTTTGGCCCAGCTTTCTTTAAGGGCAAGGGTCGGTTGTATCCCACAACCCATCACAACATGTATCGTCTCCTTCACACAGAGCGAGCATCACAATATCAAACACATTAATTGTTTGGTCTTTATTTACATCTGCAACAGGATCATAACCTACTGTACCACAACTTTCACCAAATGTATCAGTTATTCGATCTTGTAACTCGACACAAGTATGTGATGGAGGTGGCGGACAAGGATCAGTATCATCCCATAAACCCTGACAGCAAGCCTCATCCATTCCACAGATAGCAAATGCTGCAGCATCAAAAGCATCAACTATCTGATCTTTGTTTATATCTGCAATAGGGTCGTAAA
>JAHCRE010000004.1 GCA_020148145.1 Patescibacteria group bacterium
ATAATCATCATATCGCTTTGTATATTCTTCATACAAAGGAGCGACAACCTTTCCACATGTAAAACATCGTATCGGAATTATCACAAAATCACCTATATTATATAATTGTTTACTGCGATTATATCATTCATTTCTGTTATAATCCCATCATATTTATTATAGTATTTAAACTTAACCCATCCAACCATGTTATTATTTATCAATATGTAATGCGGGCGTTCTTTTATTGTAAATAAATGCACAAATGGTGCAGAGAGCGGTCAACGATTAGCATGGTTCTTAACCCATCAATCGTGCTAATGGTTATCTTATTTTTTGTTTTCCTCTAAAAATTTTTCTAATTTATCAATTATACTCTTAGCACAATTATAAGCTTTTTCAGCATTTTTAAATTTTATAATATCATAGATACCTGGGACGTCTGTCCCTGAATCATGAGGAACAGGTTCTTTTAAATCAAAATCTTTGTAATGAACTAAATCGTTCCTCCAATTTGTTAATTGTTTAATTCCTCTTTTTTTATCAAATTTTTTTCCTGTAATCAATAATGGTATCAGTGAATATTTTTTACGCATGCTAATATCTGATAAATTTTCCCAAATGTTAGGATCAAGATAATCATGTCCAATTTTATTTATGTATGCCTCTAATGCAAAATGTGAAAATAATATTACATTATGTGAACTTTTCATTTCTTGTCCTATAGAACCAAATCGGTTCCGTATATCTTTTTTTTTATCAATAGAATTTCGATAAGATTCCTTTGCTTTATCCAAATCAACTCTAGCTTTTGCCAAATATTCACGATCAAGCTCCTTTCTCATTCTTATAATGGGTTTAAAATCTTGCACAAAATAGTATAGAAGTAATTATTTATAAAACCTGTTTAAGATTAACCCATAAATCGTATTAAAGAATGACAATAATAAAATTATTGAGAAATTAAATCAATTACTTTTTTTTTATTAACAAAATCAATTTTTTCAATATTTTCATCGTCATATTCAAAAAAGTCGATTATTTTATCATGTGAATACATGCAATGATTTTTTTTCTCCTTATCTTCAGGCATATCCTTGAATCCTTGTTATTATATAATGTTTACATGACATAAAAATCTTGTTATTTCACTCATCATTTTACAATTTTTCATTAATATTCTCGTTTTTTTTTGTCTTTAGTTTGATTTTCGCTAAATAATTTAATTGTTTCTTTGTTGTCTGGTAGATCTAAGAACAACTTCCATGTATCATTCCATTTTCTATAGTTAACAGAATGAATAATATTAAGACCCATATCTTCCGCTCTTTTCGCAGAAATTGAGAAACTATGTTCAGGAAATTGTCTCACGAGTTCATCAGAAATTTCATACGCCTCCTTTTCGCTTTTACCCATATATTTTGTAAGAAATTCAACTGTAAATTCCTCTGCGATACATGATGACCTCTCACACATATTTATTAACCATGGATCAAATTTTGCCATGATAGGTTTCATGTAATCTTTAGAAAAATTTAGAGCAATTTGAATAGAGTCTTTTCTGCTAAGTTCTACCTGCTGTCGAATTTCCCCCCCAATCCTAAAGGCCATAATCAAAGACTTATTTGCTAATAATTCTAAAGATCTAATGCCATCGAGAGCTGAGAGATGACCAATTCCTTCCAATATTGGATGTTCCATTGGTAAATCCAAAGGACCTATTTCTGATTGTGGTCCCATAACAATTTCATTTGATCCCAATGCCATTAATGTAGCTGCACTTTTAGCCCTATATGGTATAATAGTAATTAATTGATTACATTTAGATCTAAAAATGTTGGTAATCTTATAGGCAGAATAAATATTCCCTCCAGGAGAATCTAATAAAAGATGAAATATCGTTTCTTCTTTCTTTGAAATTATTTTATCTAATTCTTTGATAACCCTATACACATTTTCTTTTCTTATCATTTTTTCCGTTTTATCAGGTTGATTAAATATGAACAAATAGGATTTCATTCTCCGTTTTCTCCTTTATTATTTTATGATATTAAAAATTAATAACGAATATATATTTTTAAAGATTGCCCTTAAGATAAATAACATCCTTACAACCCTATAAATCCATGTAAACACTAGAGAAACGTGCATATAAACTGTTTTAAAACATTATCTCTTCCATATCAACAGGAGGAAAAGAAACATTTCCTAAGTTTAGCTCATATCCATATAATGGCACTAGAACAAAAAGCCATACTAAATAGCAATGCAATTTGCATTTTAAAAGACCAATTTGACAATATATCCTTCCATTCAAATTCAAATATATCAAAATTTGGTACTTTACCTTTTAAAAGATCTCGTATTGCATCACCTGAATTTTGTGCGAAAAATTTGTTTTTATGGTTGGCTAAATGAAAATATGTCAAATAACAAATTGCAAAAGCAGCAATAATAAAAAAAAAGGATGATATTAAAACCTTCAGTGGAGAAGTAATAACGACTTTATTAGTGCTTGTGATTTTAGCTGTAATAATACCAAAATAAAATACCAAAATTGCAAATATAAGCTTCCATTCGATTTTACGTCTTTCATCAAACTGGGATCTATGAATCTTAGAAAGATGTTTTAGACAGTCAATTTTTACAGATATGTTAAATTTTTCTATTTCTGATTTGCTTATTTTTTTAATTTCTGATTTGTCTAATTTTTCTTCATTCTTCTTTTTTTCATACTCCTCTTTTTCACGTTTATTTATATGTCTAACAATTAGAAATGTTCCAATTATAATGCCACTGGCTATTAATAGAAAAAGAGTTTCGTAATTATTTTCAGAAACAAAATTTACAATATCAAAGCCAAGAAGAATATTACTTGCCATTTTCCTCCAAATCTGTATTTTGTAACAAATAATCCCTTATAACCATAATGTTTCAATCAAAACATTGGGATAATGTGCATATCAACAGGTTTAAGGCATCTTATCCCAGGAGAAACATTTGATTTGGAGGGGGTAGGCAAGTTGATGTAGGTAACCTCGCGGGGGAAAAAGGAAAGGGGATTTCCTCTCCAAAAAATATCATATATCAAATGCCGTTTCGAGTCAAACATAAGAAATATATGTTGCCCATTTTTACCTACCCCAACAATTCTATATAACTTGTTGTTTATATAATTTTTGATACATAAAACAATGTTTGTTTTGTTAAGGTTGTTGCTTTGCAAACGTAAAATAAGCCATTCTAAGACGTTGCAAT
>JAHCRE010000005.1 GCA_020148145.1 Patescibacteria group bacterium
CGGATTGAGTCGGAAAGCCCCGTCTGGGAAACCATTCGGTTCTCCCGTATAGGAAAATATTAAGAACCGAAGGGACGCGAGAGTTCTTAGCTCTGCGGAAACTCCCGTCCTAGGGTTTTTAAAGAGCTACAAGCTAAAAAGCTAATTTTATGGCAATAGAGATTATTCCCAAAGAGGCAGCTAAACTACCCCTTTGGCAAAATATTCTATTTTATCTTTCTTTGATTTTGCTTTTAACCTCAATTTCAGGCTATCTTGTTTTACATTATGTCTACTATAAAAAAGCAGAATTAGCTTTAGATGAACTAGAAATAGCTTTAGAAAAAGGAAAAACTCCACAACAAGAGTTATTAAAGAAAGAGATTTTAAATTATCAGAAAACAATTGAAGACTTCTCCTCTTTACTTAGTGCCCATCAAATAAGTTCAAAATTCTTTATTTCTCTTGAGAAAATCTGTCATCCAAAAGTTTTCTTTACTAAAGTAAATTTGAATATTGATGAAAAAAAAGGAAATATTTTTGGCAAAACGGAAAGTTTTCAAGCTTTAGGTCAACAACTCTTGATTTTTAAAAAGGATGAAATGATTAAAAGTATTAATTTATCTAATGTTGGGATTGGAAAAGGGGGAGATATTGAATTCACTTTAGGTCTTTCTCTTTGGCCAGAATTGTTTAAATAAAATTATGCCCCGATTAATTACCGCTATTATTTGTCTTTTTCTAACCTTAATTTTAGGATTCTTTATAATTTGGCCAAAATATCAAGACTTAAGAGATCTCAAGCTTGAAATTAAGACAAGAGAGACCGAACTTAACTATCGGGAGGAATATTTTTCGGATCTTAACAAAATCTCTGAGGAATTGAAAAAATATGAGGCTGAACTTTCCAAAATTAATGATGCTCTTCCAGATGATCCTTCCTTGCCTTCTTTATTAAATTTTCTTGAGAAAGCTAGTTCCCAAAATGGTTTAGTTTTTAAAAAATTGGGATCTTTTTCCACAGTTTCACTAAAAAAACCAACTAGGACAGCTACCCCTTCAGAACAACAGCCCCTCTCCCCTTCTGAGATTAAAGAGACTCGTCTTGGTTTTGAAGTTTCCGGTTCCTATTCTGCTCTAAAAAATTTTCTTTCCACTTTAGAAAAATCTGCCCGGCTTATTGAAATAGAAACAATCTCTTTTTCTTTTGAAGAAGGAGAGATTTTCTCTTTTGCATTAGAAATAAAAACTTTTTCTTATTAAAAACAGAAAACAATGGTTGTTATCACTTCCCCAGGAAGAAAAAGACAGAGATATTTAATTTTTATCTTCATAGCAATAGTTCTTGGAGCTGTTTTTATCCTTGCCTATAATTTTTTAATAAAACCAAGACCTCTTCCTCCAGAAATTTTACCCCCACTACCACCAAAAATTGAAATAAATTTTGAGTTATTAAAAAGTCCTCTTTTAAGAGAGTTTCAATCTTTTGAAAAAATTTCTTCTTTTGAGGAAGAGATCGGCCGAGAAAATCCTTTCATCCCCTACTAATATGACATTGGTTCAACAACTGGTTAAAAGGGGAGTATTAGAAAAAGAAAAAGCTGCCTCCTTAGAGTTTGAAATAAAGAAATCAGGAAGAAAAGAGGAGGAAATGATTATTGAGCGGGGAATAGTTCCCGAAAGTTTTTTGTTTAGTTTAAAAAGTGAAAATCTTAAAATACCTTTAAAAGAAGTTTTTCCTAAAGAAGTTTCTTTAAAAGCTTTAGAGTTAATTCCCGAAGAATCGGTTAAATATTACAAAATGATCCCTTTAGCTAAAAAAGATAATATCTTGGAGGTAGGAATGGTTTATCCAGAGGATTCAAAAGCTCGAGAGGCTTTAAAATTTTTAACTCGTCAGGCAAAGCTATCCTATCAAGTTTTTTTAATCACTCCCACTACCTTTCAAAATATTTTTAAACAATATAAAACTTTAAGGAAAGAGGTGACAAAGGCCTTAGAGGAGCTAAAAGAAGAACTGACAGTGAAAAAAGTTAGGGTTAGGCCTCTGGTAGCAGCTGAAGTGGAGAGATTAGTAGAAGAAGCCCCTATTTCTAAAGTTGTGGCAGTAGTTCTTAGACACGCAGTTGAGGGAAAGGCTTCTGACGTTCATATTGAACCGGTGAGAGAAAAATTGAGAGTCCGATTCCGGGTAGATGGAGTTTTGCACTCATCCCTTTTTTTGCCTCTTAAGATTCATCAGGCAGTAGTGGCCAGAGTTAAAATTCTTGCCAATTTAAAAATCGATGAGACCAGGATTCCCCAGGATGGGAGGTTTTCGACAAAAATGGATGATAAAGATATTGATTATCGAATTTCCACCTTTCCTACTAGTCTGGGAGAAAAAGTGGTAATTAGGGTTTTAGATCCTACTAAGGGACTTTTAACTTTTGAACAGTTGGGATTGACTGGGAGAAATATTGAGGTGATTAGAGAGGCAATAAAAAAGCCCTATGGAATGATTTTAGCTACCGGGCCCACCGGTTGTGGAAAGACTACAACTTTGTATGCTATTTTGCAGATTTTAAATAAAGAAGGAGTAAACGTTATGACCCTGGAAGATCCAGTTGAGTATTTTATTGATGGAGTTAATCAATCCCAGATTAGGCCAGAAATTGGTTATGATTTTGCCACTGGCCTTCGTCACATGGTTAGGCAAGATCCTGATATCATTATGGTTGGAGAAATTAGAGATGAAGAATCAGCGGCTTTGGCTACCCACGCTGCCTTAACTGGTCACCTAGTTTTATCTACCCTACATACTACCAATGCCTTGGGGACTATTCCCCGACTCGTTGATTTGGAAGTTCAATCCTATTTAATTCCTCCCACCCTGAGCATCTCTCTGGCCCAGAGACTAGTGAGAAAACTTTGTCCGGAGTGCAAGAAAAAAGTGAAGTCTAGGTCAAGAATTAGAGACTTAATTTTAAAAGAAATTGAAAAACTCCCCGAAGTTCTTAAAAAAAATCTTAAAACTCCCAAGCCCTTAGAAATTTTTGAGGCTAAAGGTTGTAAAAAATGTAACTCCGAGGGTTATGCCGGGCGAATCGGAATTTTTGAAGTCCTAACTATGACTGATGAACTTTCTGATATAATTTTAAAGGAACCCTCAGAGATGAGAATTCAGGAGGAAGCTAAGCGTCAGGGAATGATCACTATGAAACAAGACGGTGTATTAAAAGTTTTGGAAGGTATTACCTCTATTGAGGAAATTCTGAGAGTGGCTGAGGAAAAATGAGAACCTGATTTCGTCAGGACCTTGATTACTTCGTAATTAAATTATGAAAAAAATTTTATTAGTTGAGGACGATCCATTTGTAATAGATATTTATACCAAAAAGTTAAAAGACTCAGGTTTTTCTATTGAGGTAGCTAAAAATGGTGAAGAAGCCTTAAAGAAAATAAAAGAAGAGACCCCAGATCTTTTGGTTTTGGATATAGTTTTACCCAATATTGATGGTTGGGATATTCTTAAAAAAGTTAGAACTGAGCTAGGCTTTGAGGATTTAAAAGTTATTATTCTTTCTAATCTTAGTCAAAAAGAAGAGGTGGAAAAGGGATTTAAGCTTGGAGCAATAAAATATTTTGTTAAAGCAAACTATACCCCGAGTCAGGTAGTAGAAGAAATAAAAAAAATATTAAGATAATCGGAAAGGGGTCGGTCAAGACGCGAGGCTTCTCCGCGAAACCTGCGAAGCAGGTTGAGTCGGAAAGCCCCATCTGAGAAACCTTTCGGTTTCCCCGTATAGGAAAATATTAAAAACCGAGGGTTTTTAAAGAGCGAGCCCGAAGCGACCCGCCCTGGGCGGGGAGCGCCAGTACAAGGTGCTGGGTGAGGGTGAGCGACTCACTTTTATAATACCACTATGGATTATTCTTCTCAACTTAGAGAATTACTTGATTTCACTGTCCAGGAAAAGGCCTCTGATTTACATATTTCAGTAGGTCATCCCCCGGTTTTAAGAATGGGTGGCCGGCTTATCCCTTTAATTAAACGAAAAAAGATCTCACCAGAAGATTCTCGGCAATTAGCCTTTGAATTAATGACTGAGGAGCAAAAAGGGAAATTTCTTCAAAAAAAAGAAATTGATTTTTCCTATAACTTTGAGGGAAAGGCCAGATTTAGAATTAATATTTTCTTTCAGAGGGATAATGTTTCTTGTGCCCTTCGTTTAATTCCAGCCAAAATTCCAACAATTGAAGAGTTAAATCTTCCTCCAGTTTTACATCAGTTTACTAAACCAGCCCAGGGATTTATTCTAATTACCGGTCCCTCTTCTCATGGAAAATCAACAACTTTGGCTGCCTTACTTGATGAAATAAATCATTCCAGGTCAGAGCATATCATTACTATTGAGGATCCAATTGAATATGTTTTTGAAGATGACCGTTGTATTATTGACCAGAGAGAGGTTTATGGAGATACCCAATCTTTTGCCCAGGCCTTGCGTTCAACTTTCCGTCAGGACCCCGATGTAATTATGGTTGGGGAGATGAGAGATTTAGAAACTATGGCCACTGCTATTTCTGCTGCTGAAACAGGGCACCTAGTTTTTGCTACTTTACATACTAATTCAGCTGCCCAGAGTGTTCATCGAATCGTCGACTCTTTTCCTCCTGCCCAGCAGGGTCAAATTAGAGCTCAGTTGTCAGGCTCCCTTTTAGGGATAATTTCTCAGAGATTAATACCCAGAATTAAAGGAGGTTTAATACCGGCCTGCGAAATAATGATGAATACTCCAGCCACCGCCAATTTAATTCGAGAAAATAAAGTCCACGAAATCCCTTTAGTTATTGAGACTTCAGCTGAATTAGGGATGATTTCTTTAAATAGGTCTTTAACCAATCTTATTAGGGCAAAGGAAATTTCTTTGGAAAATGCTATGAATTACTCTTTAGATCCAGCCTCATTAAGAAAACTCATCGTCAGATAATATGAAATTTAACTATCAGGCTAGAACTAAAGAAGGCCAAGTTCGGACAGGAACAGTTGAGGCTTCTTCAAGAGAGGCGGCTTTAGCTCTTTTGGAAAAATATGGACTTTATGTTACTTTATTAGAAGGGGCTGAGGCAATACCTGTTTATTTTAAAAAAGTTAAATTTTTAGAGAGAGTTTCTAGAAAAGATGTAGTGGCCTTTTCCCGCCAACTGGCTGTTATGTTTAAATCTAACATTCCAATAGTAGAGATATTTTATACTTTAGCCAAACAGACAAAGAATCTAGTTTTTAGAGAAAAAATTATAAAAATTGCAGAAGAAGTAGAAGGGGGAACTGCTCTTTCTCGCGCCTTAACCAGATATCCCAAAATTTTTGACCCTTTTTATACCAGTATGGTTAAATCTGGTGAGGCCTCAGGTGAACTTACCAAAGTCCTAGATTATTTAGCCGACCATTTAGAAAGAGATTATGACTTTCGCTCCAAAGTAATTGGGGCAATGCTTTATCCTGTCCTTGTTTTTATCGTTGTCTTAGTTGTAGTTGCTGCTGTTGTCCTTTTTATTATTCCTCGGCTATCGGAAATTTTAAAAGAAGCTAAAGCAGAACTTCCTTTTATGACTAAATTGGTTCTACAAACCTCTGACTTTTTGAGAAATTGGGGTTGGATTTTACTCCTTGTTTTTTTTGTAGTAATCATTTTAATTTTTCAATTTTCAAAAACTAAAGAAGGAAAAAAAACTTTTGATAAATTTTTTTTAAGACTACCTGTAATCAGTGGTTTCTTGCAGAAGATCTATCTTTCCCGTTTTGCTGAAAATCTTGCGACTTTAACATCTGGGGGGTTGCCAATTGCTCAGGCCTTAGAAATTACCGGGGAGGTAGTAGGAAACGATGTTTACAAAACCATTATTTTAAAAGCCAGAGATGAAGTTAGGAGAGGGGAGACAATAAGTGCAGTTTTAGAGAGATATCCTAGGGCCATTCCTCCTCTAGTTATCCAAATGACGGTGGTTGGAGAGAAAACCGGCCGGTTGGGTCCAGCCCTAATGAACATAGTTGGTTTTTACCAAAAAGAGGTTGACCGAACCCTGGATAGTCTTGTTAGTCTTTTGGAGCCAATCTTAATTATCTTTTTGGGAATAGTTGTTGGTGGATTAGTAATTAGCGTTCTAATGCCAATTTATCAAATTGGCCTGAGTGGATTCTAAATAGTTTTCCACAGTTTGACCCCGTTAGAAATTTCCTTAATAATTAAAGTAATAATATAATAAAAAAATAGTTTACCTGTGAATAATTATAATTTCTAACGGGTTTTACTTAATTGAATATGCTATAATTAGAGCTAGGATAAAAAATTAAAAGGTCGAAAAATAAAAATTAGAAATTAATAAAAATAATTAAAGTAGAAATTATGGCCAAGAAAAAAGGTTTTACCTTAATTGAACTTTTGGTGGTTATTGCTATTATCGGAATTTTAGCCTCAATTGTCTTGGTTTCTTTAGGGGGAGCAAGGGCAAAAGCCAGAGATGCCAGAATCACTGCCGCCATGGCCCAGATGCGAACTAAGGCCGAATTAATTAATGCAGCAGAAGGTAGTTACACAAATTTAGCCTGTATTTATGATACAGAGATAGGGGCTCTTTGTGATGACGTTGATAAGCAGTGCCCTAGTGGAACATCAGGGTGCGGAGGGGATGATGCAGCAGCAGGAACTGAGGATGTAACAGCCCAAGCTGTCTCTGGAGAATACTGTGTTTATACGCCCCTGAATGTTCAATACGGTGGAAGTAACGACTTTTACTGTATAGACAGCACAGGAAGAGCTGGTAATACTGTTACCGACCCCAGCACAACTTGTGGTGGAGGCTTACCAGTTACCTACGTTTGTCCTACTATAAGGTAGTTAATAGTTGAAAAACTCCTATTTATTTAATTTAATAATCCAAATTTGTTAGAAACTCTGGGCTCTGAATTTAAAAAGCATCAGGGTTATTCGGTTTAAAATAATGCTATTTTTCTTTAGGAAATTTAACGGTTTTATTTTATTTAAAAATCAGAAATTTTTGATTGGCTTTACTTTAATTGAACTTTTGATAGTCATTGCTATTATTGGGCTTTTAGCTAGTATTGCTTCGGTCGCCGCATTAAATGTTCGAAACAAAGGTAAAGACGCAGGAATTATGGCTGATTTAGCTCAGGTAAGAGTGGAAGCCGTTATGATTAAAAATGCCACTGGTACCTATGCTGGACTTTGTGACCCTAGCGATAATACCCTTAATGATACTGATTATCCCAACACCCTTGGTTTAATTGAAGAGGGGATTAGAAAATATAGTGGTTCTGACCCAACCTGTTACGCTGCTACAGATGCCTATTGTGCTCAATCTGCCTTAGCTACTTTGGGTGATTATTGTTTAGATTCCACTGGAATTGCCGGGACATCACCAGCTGCCTGTGACTCAACTGCTGATTGTGCTACTGATTAATTAAGAAGGTTTATTCCTGTCTAAAAAATGGGGCTTTGCCCCATTTTTTATTTGTTAATAAATTGGCTATAAAAATGGAATTAGTTTTTAATTCTGAGTATTGATTTCTTACTTCTCACTTCTTCCCCTGTAGCCGTAATCTGGACCGCAATTTCTACGATCGTAGAAATCGCGGTCATCTCGTATATTCCCGAGAAAAATTTAATGTGTTAAAATAATTTAATAATTCACTAGTGTTATAATTTTCAAAAGTTTTAAAAATTTATGAAATTACCAATCACTGATAAGTTTCTCTGGGATTTATTCAATGCCATTGAGAAGATTTCTGATGTCCATGCTTTATTTGCTCCCCGAACCTTAAAAGAAGTCTGGTTTCCTGAACTTTACAAGGCGAGATGTTTTTATCGAAAGAAAGCCGATAGGAGAGAATTTTTTAAATTTATTCGATATCTTAAGAAAAAAGGATATATAAAGGTTAAGAGCCTTGAGCCAAATGAAGCCATAATTTTAACTCAAAAGGGAATAGAGAAAGTTTTAAAAACTACTCTTCGCTTAAAAGAAAAGAGAAGAAGAAAAGATGGAAAGTGGATAATGGTTATCTTTGATATTCCAGAGAAAAAAAGAAACTTTCGAGATCTTTTTAGAGAAAATCTTCAACTTCTGGGTTTTAAATATTTACAAAAAAGCATTTGGGTTTGTCCTTACGATGTTTTAGAAGAAGTTCAAGGACTGATAGTAAAATATGATTTGGAAAAATATGTAAAAACATTTTTAATTGAAGAACTGGAATTAGAAACCAAAAAATGAAACTTTGACCGTGATTTCTACGATCGTAGAAATCGCGGTCATTTGAAATCAAAGTTAGGTGGATAACAGACAGAAAAATAATCGGGTAAATAAATAGTTAGGTAAGTTAGTTAGGTAAATAAATAATAAATAAAAAATGGGATTGATTTTCTTTTTTTCATTTTTTGTCTTTCTTCTCGGATTGGCTACCGGTTCTTTTTTAAATTCCATAATTTATCGTCTTCAGACCAAGGAAAGTTTTTTACTCACCCGTTCTTATTGTCCTCATTGTAAGCATAAATTAAATTGGCAAGATTTAATTCCTCTTTTAAGCTTTCTAATTTTAAAGGGAAAATGCCGATATTGTAAAAATAAGATTTCATTACAATATCCCTTAGTAGAGCTCGCCACCGGAACACTATTTGTTCTTGTGGGCTATTATACTTTTCCAAATTTACTGGTTACCAGTTACCGATTACTAATTACTAGTTTTCTAATCATTATTTTTGTTTCTGATTTAAAATACTATATTATTCCTGACAAAATAATTTATCCAGCAATCGGCATTGCCTTCATATATAATATTCTTTATTCACACTTAAAATTTCATGATTTCCATTTCTTTTTGAATAGTTTATTGGCAGCCTTTATTGCCAGCGCTTTCTTTCTCTTTATTTTTCTTCTTTCTCGAGGTAAATGGATGGGATTTGGTGATGTTAAATTAGGTTTTTTTGTGGGTCTTTTTCTGGGTTGGCTCAATATTTTGGTTGCTTTATTTTTAGCTTTTTTTATTGGTGCTATAATAGGAGTAGGCCTGATTTTAACCGGTAAAAAGAAATTAAAATCAGAAGTTCCCTTTGGACCATTTTTGGTAACAGGAACATTTATTGCCTTTTTCTGGGGTAACAACTTAATTAGTTGGTATCTGGGCCTATTTTTGTTATAATGAAAAAGGTTGATTATTATTATTTAAACCCGAGTCTAAACATCTTATAATTGTTCTTAATGGACTGCGATTTCTACGATCGTAGAAATCGCGGCCAAGGGAAAGATTATTATTGGTCCTTGAATAAACTTTTGTTAAAATAAAAATAAAGGTCAGGCAATAAAATCCTCCTTGTAATATACGTGGAAAACCTTACAAAGAATCAAAAAATTATTCTAATGATTGTTTTATTTGTTTTGATCTTTGGAGGGGTTTTTTATCTGATAGAACAAGTAAAATTTCCCCAAAAGAAAGAAATTGTAGAAGATCAGGGGCCTCCAGAAGTCTTCAGCTTAGGGGCAGTAATTGCCGAAATTAATATCGAGGATAATTATTTGATAGTTAAACCGCCAAAAGAAGAGAAAAAAATCAAAGTTAACTTAAGCAGGGATACTGAGATTGTTCAGTTAAAATTTCCCTTTGATCCAAAAAACCCTCCTTTGGAAGCAACTTTTACTCCTGAGAAAATACCAATAACCATTAAAGATCTTAAATCCGGCGATTTTCTTTTAATTAAAAGCAAAACTAATATTGCTGGAAAGAGCGAGCTTAACGATGTTAGCAAAATTGAATCCCTGCCCTAATTTGAATTTATAAATTGTTGGAAAAATTAATAAAATAGTAATAAGAAAGAAGATACAATCATGCAAAAGAAAAGTTTAATTTTAGTTGTAATAGTTTTTGCTTTGATATTAGGATTTGTTGGAATTTTTGTTTTCAGAGAGAGAATATTAAAATTAACCTCTAAAGAGCCCCCAAAAAAGATTATAACTTTTGAAGAAGTAAAAGAAGAGATCCAGCGCATTGTAGCTATAAAAGAATCAAAAGTGATTACGAGGTGGACAGCTTATGCCGACGGAGAGGTTAGCCAAATTTCCGGTCGCTCACTGACTCTCACTGCTAATGGAGACGCCTTAGAAATTCCAATAGGTGAGGAGATTGAAATAACCATCCCTGCCCTATCCATAGAAGGAGAAATGATACAAAAAAGAAAAAAAATAGATTTTAAAGATATTAAAATCGGTGATAGAGTAGATATTTCTCTTGAATTAATAGAGGATGAATTAAAGGTGCTTAATGCAGCTGTTCTTTCTGGAGAAATAAAACCCTTACAAAAACCAAAAAAGATTTTACGCTTGACAGCTATTGCTGAAGGCAAAGTCAGTCAAATTTCAGATCGCTCTTTGACCCTGACTACTAATGGAGATTCTTTAAAAATTCCAATAAGAGAGAAAGCTAACTTAACACTTTTTTCTCCTGGCTTACCAACAAAAGCAATAGATTTTAAAGATATTAAAGTTGGTGATATGGTGCATATTTTTGGCGATTTAATAGATAATGAGTTAAAGGGAATTAATGTAATGGTTTTTCTTTAGAAAATGAAAAAAATATCTGGAAAAATTAAAATTTCTCTGTCAATTTCTGTTTTGCTTTTGGTATTAGCAGTTTTTATTGGCGTTTTAAATCCTCTAAATAAGGTAAAAGCACAAATATTTTGTGATGATGATAGTGATTGTCCTCCAGATGAATGCAACACAGTTGATTATAGTGAAACGTGTTGTAGTGGTGGCCAAACATGTACCTGCACATATTACAAAGGGACTGCCTGGTGGTGCGCAGGTACTCCTGGAATGTGTACCAGTGCGCCATGGGCTTCTTGTAAAAAAACAACCACTGGTTGTTCTTGTCAAGGTCCTCCTTGTGGAACGTGTAGTGGTACTACTTGCCCTCGTAAGTGTGAAGGAGGTAGAGAGTTTTGGGGTGGAATCTGTTCTATAGTTTACAGTTGCTCATGCATTTATAGCGATGCTAAATTCTGCTCTGACTATAATACAGTCACTACGGAGTGTTCAGGTGATCTAGTAGTTAGAATTTCTACGTCTTATTCCTGTCATGGCAATAGCTGTGGGCCCGATACTCCAATAACAGAGACTCTAGACAATTGTGATACTGATCGCCGGGTCTATGGCCCTTCTTATAGTTGTTGTTCAGGAAACAGAACCTGTACCTGCCAAGATTGGGAAGACATTGATGGGTATTGTAGCGGAGCAAGCTGTTACGAGAGGTCAGCTGGCTCTGGTACAGATCGGAGCGGCTGTTCTTGTGTAAAAAACTCTTGTGGAGCAGAATGCTCCCAGGCCTCTCATTGTGGCACTGATCACTGTGATGGAGATGTGAGATATACTTACTCCTGTTCTAATTGTCTCTGTAGTACCAATACTTATGATTGTAATGACGATGATTATTTTGATCCTGATTATTGTATAGGTGATGAGAGATGGCATGATTTGAACGATTATGCTTGTTCTGGTGCTGCATGCGTTTTCGATGCAACCGTTCCCACTTTTATTGAAGATTGTGATGTCTTATATGGGGACCCCAATGCCTATTGTGAAGGAGGTGTATGTTACCCTCCTGATTACACTCCACCAACCACTGATATTGAATGTAATGGGGGAGGTCCTGGCTCTTGTGATCCTTGGTTCAATGCCGATGTTGGGGTAACCCTTAGCTGTTCAGATAACCAATCTGGTTGTCAAACCACCTATTATTGTGTGGATGCTAATCCCTGTGATCCAACCATTACCTATACTGGTCTTTTCTCGGTGACGACTGAAAGAATAAATTACGTCAGTTATTATTCAATAGATAATAAAGATAATTCAGAGACAAAACACGATCAGCCAGTGAGGTTAGATAAAACTCCACCTTATACTGTTTCAGTTACTGGCGCTCCAGGAACTTGGCAAAATTTCGATGCCCAGGCTGATATCTATTGTGAAGATGCTTTAAGTGACTGTGACCCAACAACTTACCGATTAGAAATCTATTCAACTGATCCCGTAACTTGTCCAACCAATTATGCTGACTATACCTTGGCCTCTCCCCAGACTGTTTCTTCTCATTCCTGGGTTTGTGGGGCAGCTATGGATAATGCCACAAATACTGGCTTTTCTTCACCAGTAGAGTTTATGGTTGAGCAAACTCTACCTTCTGTCTCAGTTACTGGTGCTCCACCAACCTGGCAGAATATGGATGCCACAGCTGCTGTTTCTTGCACAGACACTGGGGGAAGCGCTTGTGATTTCACTACCTACAGATTGATAATCTATTCAACTGATCCCGGGACTTGTTCAATCAATTATGATGACTATACCTTGGCCTCTCCCCAGGCCATCTCTTCTCATTCTTGGGTTTGTGGAGCAGCTATGGATAATGCCACAAATACTGGCTTTTCTCCACCAGTAGAGTTTATGGTTGACAAAGAGGCTCCAATTCCTCAGATTACCTCTCCTACTGCTGGTTCCTGGCAGGGACAACCTAGTTTTGACGTTTTTGTAACTGATTTAGATACTGGAGGATCTGGCCTAGCAACTTGTGATTTTGTCATCTATGATAATGGAGCACCGACCGCATCAGGAAGTAGAGCCTGTCCTAATGGTTCCTTCACTGTTAATGTTCCAGGAGACTGCGGAACTCACGGTGAAAATACTTGTACTGTTCATGCCCGGGCAACTGATGTGGCAGGAAATACTGGAATGGCTACTATAACCGTTCACATTGATTTAAATGCGCCAACCACCGATATTTTATGTAATGGGGCACCCTGCACCACTGACTGGTATTATGGCAGTGTTGACATCACCCTAAATTGTTCAGATGACGATTCCGGTTGTGCCACTATCTATTACTGTGTAGATCAGACCGATACCTGTTCTCCATGAACGTAAGGTCTTAAATTAATGTTTAAAAAGAGGTTTTAAAAATATCTATTCTATGTCTAAAAAAATTCTTATTTTTTTAGCACTAGTCTCCCTGATAATTTTTGGTTTTCTAATTGAGACTCCAACCTCTACTGGAGATCCTGACCCAACCTGGGCGAGTGACGATTTAGAATCAGGAACAATTTCCTGTGATGCAACTGTAGTCGGAACAAATGTTCAGACAGATACAACCTACAGCAACATAGATTTAGATTTTGACCCAGCTACTGTCACAATATCAGAGATTAGATGCAAGGTTAATTTCACCAGTGTTAATGATAGCGCCTCTAACTGGACTGAAGATTCAGGTTATGGCGAACCCTGGCTCTCTTGTGACTGGAACGCTCAGTTCATGGGAAGGCAAGAGAACATTTCTAGCACCGGAGAAAAAACCATCAGCACTACTTCCTCAACTGTTATAGATACTACTACCCAAACTGGAAATACACTAGTGACTCATCTTTATTGTGGAGATAGTGAAGACGCTTGTAATCCTCAGGGAGA
>JAHCRE010000006.1 GCA_020148145.1 Patescibacteria group bacterium
AGCCGGGTTTACCATCCATTTTTGCCACCTGTTCTTTTACTTCTTTTCTTAAATCTTTAAAAGCCTGGTATAAAGCTTTCTCAGCCTCTGTCGTTTCTCTCTCCAATTTCCTTCTTTTTTGTTTTATGTTCCTCCAAATCCAGAAAAATCCAGAGATTACAGTTGCAGTTAAAACTAAAAGGGGAATAGTAATAGAAAGATAATCGATAATTTTCCCTCCAATTCTAACAAAAGCTGGGGGAGCAATATAAGTAACAACTTTTTCTGAAGGATTGCTTTTTGCTCCCTTTAAATTTATGGCCTCTGCAAAGATTGTATACACTCCTTTTTCCAAAATTCTATCGTGGATATAAAACCAATTACCCTCCTCATCGCTTTGGATTTGACCTGTTTCTATCTTTCCTTCTTTTTGAATATAAACCTTTATTGTAACCTCTGGCGCTGAAATTCCTTTAATTAAAAGAGGGAAACCAGAAATTAATTCTTTGGGATATTCGGTTATCATCGGAGGATCAAGAAGAGTAGTATCTATTTGAAATTTAAAATGAGAAATCCCTCCCCAACCGAATTTGTTTTGTAGTTGGGCATGAAAATACCAAACACCATCAGCTAAATCTTCTAATTGTTTCTCTGATATTGGCTCTGAATAAAATACGGTGGGAGTGTCAATGGGCTTGTGGTTAACCAACAATTTTACCCCGGTAATGTCTTCGGGAACCTCCCAATTAAATTTCGGATCATTATTTGAATACCAGTTATCGGGATCGGGGTGGGTAGAAGAAGAGATGCTTGGAGCCGTCGGTGCATTTTCAGGAGGAACATATTCTTCGACCGGCGGAAGAACTGTTTTCGGCTGAATAACGTAAGTCCCAGAACCCATGCTGGCTAAAACATTTGTTCCCTTATGATCAGCGGCTAATACTGAACCGGTAGAAAACTCTATATTACTAGCACCAATAGTTTCGGCTCGAAAAATAATGGTGATAATAGTTCCTGAACTACCGGTAAAGCTTTCAGGTGTTCCTCCCCCAAAGCTAACGGTTCCATCAGAATTAGAAAAAGTCGGCTCAGTAGTCCATAAAGTAAAAATTGAGTCGCTTTTGGAAATACTAACCACATTAAGTTCATCTGGATCAAATGTCAAAGTTCCTTCAGCGGCATTAATAGCCTCTCCCTCGCTATCTACTTTAACTTTCACTGAAAAAGTGCCACCAGCAGTAAAGGTTCCACTAGAAGGAGATAGATACAGGGAAGCACTAGCAGCGTTCGTTCCGCTCGCTAATGTTAAAAATAAAAAAGCAAAAATCCAAAATACAGCTAAAATACCAAAAATATTTATTTTTGATATTTGGAATTTGGAATTTAAAATTCGGGCTTTATTATTTGTCATTTTGTTTTTTTATTTTGGTCTTTTTAATTAGCCACCAGACCACCCCTGCCCCTATCAAAATTAAAATGATTATCCGATAAGGGGATGGTTTTGGTTTCACTGGTGGCATATATTCGGCAATTCTCTCATTCCCGGCTTTATCCACCGCTTTCACTAATATTTCACTTTGCAAACTCTGGTCTTCCAAAAGATAAGGGCTCTGGGCTTCATCCCAATCTTTGCCCTCCTCTTTAATTTCATAATAACTCATTCCGGTCTGTTTGTCAGTAGTAGAAAAAATAATAAAATATTTTTCTTCGAAAATCAATGGATCCTGACGAACTTCTATTTCAAAGGGTTCTGGTGGAATATTATCTTTTTCTATCATCTCCTGCCACTCATCTCTGGGAATTCCTGGCTTACTTAAAATTTTAAATTTTGCTCCCTGAGTAGCGAGTTTAGCTTTTGTTCCTAACATATCGCTTAAAAGCACCTGGGAGCTCTCTAAAAATTTTACTTCGGCTAACTTTTCTCCTGATTCTTTAACCATAAGTCCGGGGACTTTGAATACTATTTTCCCTATTAAATTACTCACTCCCGGGTCACCGGGTATTTTTCCACAATAACCCCCGGGAATTCCCCCAATAAGAGAAATTTCGCCTTTACTTTGATCAATGGTTGGTAATTTTACCCAAAGAGTTAAAATTGATTCCCCCTGGCTAAAATCAATTGCTTCTAAAATATCCTGAGAAAAACTTAAGTTAGCTCCAACAACATTAATACACTCTTCAGTATCGATCTTTATCTCAACTAAAAAAGTATCGCCCGGCCGATAATCTCCCTCTGAGGGTTCTAAATATAAAACAGCTGCCTTTGTAAATGAAGCAACAAGCAACAAGCAACAAGCAACAAGAAGTAAAAATTGAACTTTTAGAACAGAATACTTCATTTTTTAGTTGATTTTATAAACCCATTAAGAAGTTTTCCTACTTCATTTCTTAATTTTATTAATAAGTTATATTGGTCCTTATTCAAATAATCCAACCTAAAAGAGAAATCTAAATAATACTCTAATTCAGTCAGCGAACTTTTAGCAATATTATAAAATTGAATTTTTTCTTTCTTACTTGATCGACTATATCCTTCTACAACGTTAGCTGGTACAGAAATTGCAGCTCGCCTCATTTGAGAAACTAAACTAAATAATTCCTCTCGAGGAAATATTTTAGTAGCTACATAAACTTGAAATGCTAACTCATCTGCCTTCTGCCAGACAATTAATCTTCTGTAACCCTTTTGATTATTACTTGTTTCTTGTTGCATGTCGCTTATCGCTAATATCTTGTCGCTTGTCTCTTGTCTCTAGTTAGCCGGTCCAGTAACTTAAAAGAATGCTAAAATCAGCCAAATCTACGATTCCATTTTGATTCAGATCACATTGAGGATTAGGTTTCTCCCACCAGGAAAAAAGAATACTGAAGTCAACTAAATTTACCCTTCCATCTTCGCTGAAATCAACCTGGGAAGAAATCTCTTCAAAAGGGACTGTTACTTCTCCAATATAAAAAGTCAACACTTTTCCAAAGCCGCTTCTTTCTTCAGCATTGAGCTGAGAGCGGGCCTTGGTAATGTGGGCTCCCTCATCTAAAGGTTTGGTATCAAAAGGTAAAAGCCAAGCCCCGATTTCATCGCTAGTAGTAGTGGTAACAATCTCAGAAGACAAGACATGAACATTTACTTCGATTTCTGGTGCGGTTTGGCCAAAAATATTTAAAGTTTCACCTTTGGGAAGTGAAGTTTTATCTATACTAATAGTTGGGGGTAAAAAAATACCACTAACTGTAGTGATAACATTTGAAGTAACCCGGAAAGTCAAAGTATAGGTAATGGACCTTATTCCGTCTTTATCTTCAACCCAAAGACCAAAAGTATAAATGCCGGGAGTAATTTCAGTAATTTCTTTCTTAAAATCAGCTTTGGAATCAGCTTTGGTAGTAGTTATTTCTTTCCCATCTTTTAAAATATGAACTTCAGAACCGGGAAAGGCTTTTCCTTTAATAATAACCTTAGTGCCAATAGGTGGCGGAGTCCAAGCACCTCCTCCACCACCAGGAGAAGTACAATCAGAAGTATCAAAGGTACAATCATCATTACAGCTTAAAGTACCACTCGCAAAACCACGACTTACGCAAGTTTCTCCTCCAAAAGCAGAACCGTCGCACTGCTCTCCTGTTTCAAGAATTCCGTTACCGCAATTCCCTTCTACCGTAGCTGTAATATTAACTGTTCCTTCTAAAGCCCGAACATAATAAAAACTGATGGTCAATCCTCCTAGAATAACCAGAATTAAGAATAAATAAATTTTGGGATTTTCCATCATTCATTTTTACCTTACTTTAGTGCTCTAGCCTTAGCTATTATCCACTGGTTATATTTTTTTATTCCTTTAGCAAGCAACAAGAAGGCTATAATTAAGAATGAAATTGCCAGAGTTAAAATCCTCCAGGGAATAACAAAAAAACTAAAACTAGCCCGAGCTTTCTCATTTGATGCACCGTATTCTAAGCTTAAATTAGCAGTATATCTACCTAAGGCAAAATTATTCCATTCTCTTTTCAAATCTTGGAAAAATCCTCCTTTTATGTCTTTGTCACTTGTCTCTTGTTGCTTGTTGTTCTGTGTTTTCTCCCAACTAACCTCAAACTTTCGAATACTCTGGGGCAAAATATTTCCTTCAGATTTATTTGCGGGTAAAACTGCTGAAGTCCCGCCGAATATATTTTTTATTGTCATCTCCCCTTCTGGTTTAATACGGTCGTCTCCGCTGTTATGGAAACGGTAAGTAAACGTTACAGGTAATGAGCTAAAAAACTTTTGTTTATCTTTGGTACTGAATTCCAAAACTCCTCCTCCCTCTTCTATTTCCCCACTCACCCTCAACAAGATTAGAACGCCCACTTTTGTTCCAATGGAAACCTGCCCTCCTTCTTCAGTTTTAGGGGGAGAGGTGCCCCAAAAAATAGCAGCAAAATGCCCTCCAGGATCAGCATCCTGAGGGATTGTAATGGTATAGGGAACTTCTTTTTCTCCTCCTGACCCCAAGGTTATTGAAGAGGCAGTTTCAATCCAGGTAGCAAGACCCTCCTCTCCTGGAACAAACGAGGGTGTACCTGTTTCTCCAGTCGCCTCAAAGTTCCCAGAAGAAGAATAAAAAGTTCTGGTTGCCTCCTGCTCGTTGGTAAGTATGAGCTCGCCCTCAATAACTGTTCCTGGATCACCAGTGAGTTCTATTCTTACTGGAGAGACAGTTAAAGCAGCTACCTCAAAAGGCAACATACTTCCCACGGCTAAGAGAAAACTAATAATTACCAAAAATCTCATGGTGCTTCGATGGTACCACAAACAGCTGGCTTTTATAGCAACCTAAAAGTTTCCGGTTGCAATGTAGGTAATGCTCGTGGTGTAAGAACCTGCCTCTGTATCTCCTGAAATATTTGCGAGATAAAATGCAGAAAATGTCTCTGTAGCAGTTGGGCCACCCTCTGTAATAATGGCAGTCGTTGTGCTTGCGACAAAACTGTAGTTAAAAGTTGGAGTAACCTGATTGTATGCTGAAGTAATGGTTGCATCACCGTTTGTTGTAAAGCCAATAGCAAACTGCTCAGTTCCAGGGGTTCCGTCTTCGTCGCCAGTGACTGTGGCAACGCTAATGGTGGTATCTGGATCTGGATCCGTATCGGTGAGTGTAGCCCCATTGTAGGTAACGGTGTATCCGCTCGCAGCATTGGTTGCAACAGTCATAGTATGAGCAGAGGTTGATGTAGGACCATCTGACCCGGTCGTATCTGTTGCAAAACGAGCATTCCCTGACACAAGAGTTCCAAAACCAATGGTCAGGTCTCCAACGATGGTAAAGGTGAGTGAGGGATTCACTGTGCCTGAAACCGCTACTGAGTCATCATCAATAATATTTATCACATAGGAACCTGAATCCACAGAGCCAACAGTCAAACTTACTGTTTTCTCTCCTGTTGTGGTAGGGTTTATATACTGGGAGTTTGCAGAACCACCTGTAGCATTTTCCCCTATCTTAATACACACCTCGGAAGTAGCAGCTATAATTGCGCTGGCACCACCAGAAGTAAGAGTGAGGACTCTATTTTCCGTGCCGCTAAATGCTGCGTTCCACTCTGACGAACTAGCGCCAGAGGCAACCAAGGTCTCCTCTACGCCATCACAAACTTGGTCAGGCGTAGTATCCTCAAAAAAATCAACGTCACTAAAATCAAGAGCTCCTTGAGGATCATTTGACCCGTCAAAGTCAGCGGGAAAGGTAATAACAATGGTCTCGGTAGACGCTACTCCAGTAACGGTTTCAAACTGAATCGCGTGGTCGGCAAGCACGGAATCTGCGAGCGTTGAAAGCGTGTCAGTCAAATTTGATAAGCCAGCCGCGTTAACAACAGGAGCTGGCGGATAAAGCAAACCTATCATGGCCAAAATCACTGTCAGGGCTAAAAATCTTATCAATATTTTTTTCATTCTGCTTGCCCCGTTAGAATTTTTTCCATTAAAATTTCTAATAGGGTTTTTATTTAGAGATATTAGAACTCTCGACCTTTTATTTGTTTAAATTATTATACCAAATTACATTAGTTAAGTAAAATCTTTTAGTTGGGGAAAAACTCTTGGGCTAGAAATTCCCAGTAGCAATATAGGTCACACTGGTGCTGTAACTCCCAGCTTCAGTAAGCGAAGAAATATTTGCAAGATAATACGCAGAAAAGGTCTCTGTAGCAGTCGGGCCTGACTCTGTAATGATGGCAGTCGTTGTGCTTGCGACAAAACTGTAGTTATTGCTTGCCTTAGCGTATGCTGAAGTAATAGTTGCGTCACCGTCTGTTGTAAAGCCAATGGCAAACTGTTCAGTTCCAGGGGTTCCGTCTTCATCGCCAGTAATTGTGGCAACGTCAATGGTGCCTCCACTCGCTGTGAGCGTAGCGCCGTTGTAAGTAACAGTGTAGCCCGATGAAGCATTTGTTGCAACAGTCATAGTATGAGCAGAGGTAGCAGTATCTGACCCGGTCGTATCTGTTGCAAAACGAGCGTTGGCTGACACAAGAGTTCCAAAACCAATGCTCAAGTCTCCATCAATGGTAAAAGTTAAAGTTAGAGCAGCGGTCTTGATTGAAAGTTCAGTGGCATTGGCTTTATGGCCGTAAGTATCGTAAGCCCAAATATTAAAGACATAATCTGTGTTAGCGGTAAGCCCAGAAACGGTTGTATTGGTGGTACTGTTGTAGTCAATAAAGCCAAGATCTGCATCCGAATGCTCTGTATCACTTTCAGTAACGCCTGTAGTGCCTTGCTTGTAGTAAATGCGGTAGGTGCTAAAGTTCGTTTCGGTCGTCTGGCTGCCAAAAGTTAAGGTAATACTGGAGGTCGTCTTGCCACCGTCGGTTAAATTTCCTGGCGCAGTTGGAGCAACATTATCAATAGTTAGGGTTTGAGTAACTGGTGTGGTCTGGTCCACTGTATCGTCATTAACTGTCAGACGCAGACAATAAGTGCCGTTCCCGCTCGGCGCATCAGTAGCTGAATTCCAATCAAATTGAACAGTGTTAGAGCCAGAAGAGGTGATAATTCTATAATCAGCCGTAGTCCCCACCTGATAAGTGTCAGCGTTAACTACTGAAGGAGCCCCACCCGAATCATTAAAGTCTGCTGTTGCTCCTCCGGCTTCATCTAAAGTAGGGTCTAAGGGAGTAGCAAAATCACAAGTGCCATTAGCTACATATTCTATTTTGGCCTTAGTATCATCATCATTGGGGTCATCAACTTCAATAGAAATATCCACTGCCCCGGAACCATCGGTTTTTTGTGCTGCAGAATTAATAGAGCCCGTTGGCGGGACGTTTGCTGGCGGCGTGTAGTATATCTCAATGGTTACATAGTCAACATCCACATCAGCATTATTCGCTGTAGCAAGAATACCAATTGCTACACCAAAATTGGCATTCTTTACCCACGCAGCGTCCAGGGCATTGCCCCACAAATCTTCTGAAGTACCCTTGGTAATAATTGTTGTATCATCTTCGGTCAGCACTACGGGTGTAGCGCATTGATTCGTGCCGACTTTCGCTTTAGATGTATCAAGTAACTGAAGCAAATCCATTGAACCTGAACCCTGACCAGACCTATACCACGAATTAACGCGAACTATTACGCCGTTAATAGTAGAACCATCTAGAATTGCGCTGAAATCAAAGCCGGTTGCCTTCAAAACAGCTGTCTGGTCGCCGTTATCAAAATTCGCCGCAGTTACGTTTGCCGTAGCCCCATCATCAGCATAGATATTGGTAGGCGTATTCCAGCTATTATCACTCCAAGGTGATTCTTTTACCGACTCACCAAGAGTTGGATATACTTCTTCAGTAGTATCCGCCCGTGCTTCCGGAATTTCCGGCGGAATTGGTGGCTTTTTCCAAATCTGGGGCCAGCCAGAAAAAATCCAAACCGCCACCATTAAAAAGATAAGGCAAATCGCCAAAAAATTAGCTAAGGCATTTTTAATAATTTTAGCCATTATTTTATTTTACCAAATCAGAAACAAAAGCAAAGGCCCGAGAAAAACTCTCGGGTGGGGGCTTGCACTAAGCGTTGTCCAGGTGCTGCGGGGCCTGAACGCTGTTCGAACCTATTTTATGATACAAAACGGTATTTTGAGATACCAGTTTTGGCCAGTCCCTAATATACCCTATCCTCCTACTTACTATTTCTTTCTTATTTTGATTGCTTTTCCATTGATTAAGGCTTCGGCTACTTTTTTACGAGCAGAAGTTAAAATTCGGCCTAAAGTGCTTTGAGAAATTTTCATTCTCTTAGCAGCTTTGATTTGGTTTAAACCTTTCAAATCACACAGTCTGATTGCTTCTAATTCATCTACGCCTAAATCAACTTCTTCTAACATAGAAAGAGGCACTGCCCTAGGCTTAAAATATGTGACATTCGGATCAAACATGACCCTTCTTGGTTTTATTGGTCTTACCATAATTGATTGAGATTTTTAGAAATCTTTTTAATTTCTTTTTTAACTCTTAAATTGGTTTCTACGATTGGTTTTAAGTTGGCAATGGCTTTAAATATTTCCTTATCATAAGATATTTTGCCCAAAAATTTTTTGCCAGCCCACTTTTCTATTTTATTGCTTAAACTTTTATAAATATCCCACTTATTAATTACTACACCATAAGGAATATTGAAATGATTAACTACTTTCAAAACTCTTTTTAAGTCAGTAAATCCAGAAGGAGTGGGTTCAGTAATCAGAATAGTAAAGTTTGCTCCCTGTAAAGAGGCAATCACTGGACAGCCGGTTCCAGGAGCGGAATCAATTAACATTATTTCATAATTGAATTTTTCTGCTTCTTTTTTAATTTCGGTAACTACTTTACCAGACCCTGATTCTCCCGGATAAAGCTGACCAGAAATTAATGGAAAACCATATTTTGTTTTTTTAATTCTAATTTGGCCGTTTTGAACTGGTTTCAAAGAAATAGCTTTTTGGGGACAAATAACTTCACAAGCACCACAACCTTCACATAAAAATGGATTTAGTCGAGGTTTATCATTTACCATTTTTAATGCTTCAAATTTGCAATTTTTAACACAGAGGCTACAGCTATTGCATTTGTTTAAGTCAATCTCTGGCTTAGCCGAAGTAACCACTGGTAAAGTTTTATCCCATTTTTTTATTCCTCCTAACCAAATAGCTAAATTAGGGGCATCAACATCACAATCTACAGCCGTAATCTTTTTCGATTTTCTAAAAAGCATTGCCAAAGCTGAAGTTAGCATCGATTTCCCTACTCCGCCTTTTCCAGAAGCTATAACTATTTTCACATTTCTTACAATTTTACTAATTCAAAATCGAGTAATTTCCCTTTTGAATAGGCCTCAACTAATTTTTTTGAATAAGGAATTTCTTTTTCTATTTTAATTTTATATTTTTTGGCGATTTTTTGAATTTTCCTTTTATCTCCTAAATTAGCGTGATTCAAAATTATTTTGGCTGGCACCTTGAGTTTTTGGCATAAATCCAAAATTAAATTCAAATCATAAGCTCCCATTGGAGTAGGTTCAGTAACAGCGTAAGCCAAATCACAACCCAAAAGAGCAGAAATTACTGGACAATGAGTACCGGCAGCCGTATCAAATAAAAGAAAATCTGGCTTATTTTTCCTAACCAGATTTGAAACAAATTTTTTTGTTTTAGTAACTACAGGGCCTGTTTCCTCAAGGCCCGGTTTGGCAAGACCAGTTACTAGCCAATAGTCTTTCTCAATTTTATTTAAAAAGATTTGACCAATCTCTTCTTTTTTCGGCTGGATGGCTCCGTGTGGACAAACAATCCAGCAAGCTCCACAAGCTGAACATAGATCTTTAATAAATACTGGATATTTCTCTGGAGCTTGAAAAGCAGCATTATTTCGACAGATTTCGACGCACAAACCACATTTTTTACATTTTCTTTTATTTAATTTTGGGAATTCAGCATAAACTTTCTTTTTGGATTTTTCTAATTTTTGACCCAATAACAAATAATCATTAGGGCACTCCACATCACAATCACAAAGAATAACTTTCTTATCTTCTTTAATTAATTTATTAGCAAATAAGATAGTAATGGTACTTTTCCCAGTACCACCTTTGCCACCGGTAATAGCAATTTTTTGCATGCTAAGTTGATTCTAATTCTCCTTTTTTAAATTTCTCCAAGGCCTCCTTGGCGGTTCCCGAAACCCCAGAAATTACTTTAATTCCCGATTGTTCTAGTACTGCTAAAGCATTAGGCCCAACATTGCCTACAATTACTACTTCTGCTTTTTCATTGGCAACAGTCTGAGCAGCAGCAATTCCTGCTCCGCCCACTGCCTTTTTTGCTTCATTTTCTACTGTTTTAAATTCTTCGGTTTCCATATCTACAAATAAAAAATAACTACATCTACCAAAAACTTGATCAATTGGAGAATCTAAATCAGGGCCAGTTGTACAAATACAAATTTTCATAAATTTTATTTAGCCCTAGTCATTGAAGTGCCACATTTTGGGCATTTATAAGTATAACAAGGTGTCCCTCTTCCGTGAGGAACTTTGGTCCCACAATTCGGACAGATACATTCTCCCCCGGGTCCTAAACCAAAACCACCAGGTTGTCGACCCCGACCACCTCTTCCGGGCGCTCTAAATCTCCCACCAGGAGGAATTGAAGGAATTCTCTTTGGCATGTTATTTTTTTCCTTTTTTAGTTTCTAACTCTCTTAATCTTTCTTCAATGGCTTTCATTTCCTCTCGTAAGGCCTTAAGCTCTTCCAAAAGCATCTCTTTTTCTTCTTTCGGAGTAGGCTCTTGCCAATTCTCAGGATAAGCCCACCACCAACGAGGAAGCCAAGGAAATCTAAAACATCTTCCCCCATATCTTCTTAAATCTCTTTGATTGTAAGCCCACCAAGGACCACCACCATAACCAAAAGGCATAATATTATAATCTATTAATTGCTATTACTTTTTCGACCTTTCTATTATGATTATAAACCCATAACTATGTCTTGTCAAGGTTTATTTATCCACAATTAAAAAAAATCGCTAAGGGGATTTTTCCGGTAGCGATTTGTAACGAATACTTGCGAAAGAACAATTTTATCCACTGTTGGACGAGAGGCACTTATTTTATTCTTGCTGTCTGTTCCCTGATTATATTCATTACTTCTTCTGGTTTTTCAGTTGAAAAAACAAACTCTTTAAATCTACCTTTCTTCAATAAAAGCACAACTCGAGGAGCTCCTATAACATTATACACTAATCTCCATTTTCCCTTAACTCTTCCTATGCGTATGCCCCAACCTCCATATCTAATTATTGAGGCTTCGTCTAAATAACAATTCTTAATATTCTCCCAGGTGATGATGTGCCTAAAAATCCCATAACTGACCTTGACAGACAGATGAGTTATTCTAATGCTTAGCCTACTAAAATTAATCGTCACGCCTAAAAACAATAGAAACATAAGTAGGAAAAACCAGTTTGAAGCGGGACGAGTACCAACTGGTCCTACCAAAATTTGATAGACCAATACAAAAAGAAATCCAGCTGTAAAAGCGGTCAATATACTCGTCATCCACCACTTCGAGGATATCTTTTCTTCGTAGAGGTTACTTCTCTGCATTTTTTTTACCTAAACAATAAAAAAACTCTAAAAGAAAGCATACAATACAGCCATTGCCAGCGTGATAAATAGAGTCATACCAATCCAAAGTTTAGCACCAACTCTCCTTGTTATGTATCCAATATAAAGAAACACTGGAATTAAATATAAGGGCACCACATTCAGCGGTTTGTATATTACATTCTTAAAAATTATTATCAATCCTATCATGAGAGCAGCTGTAACTATTGCTGTTTTTGTTTCATCTTTCATGTTTTTTGGTTGCTTATAAATTATTTTATATAACCTTTAAAACATTCTACCAAAAAACCGCCTCTTTGGCGATTCTTTGGCTCCGCATATGCGACAATGCCTGCCCCGTATACAGCTTGCTGTTATTTTGGGTTAGAACCTGTTTGTTTAACTTATCTAAAAATATCTGTAAATCCTTTTCCGGAATTTAAGTAACCTTAGCCCATCACCCCTTCGATCCACCAAGACAATGAGCACAGTTATCAAATCCTTGTTTATAAGCATCAATGAGATTGATAAATTTTACTTTATTAGTATTCTTGACTAAATCAAGCCAAGGACAGGTATGTTGATGCACCTCCATATGATTTTTGTCCTTATTTCCGATGTATAAAATTTTAGGCCTTTTTATAAATTTTCCCCACACTAAAAGCCAAATTCGCGCTACTGATTCAACGACATCGTGAAAAACTCGATTAGTAATATCTACAAACTCTTCTTTCCCTTTTCTTTTAATTAATTCTCTTACATCGTCGTATCCTAATTCTTCATTTTCTGTGTCTTCTTTATCAATCCAAACTCGCGAGAGAGCATAAGATACTCTGCAGATATTAACCATCTCTTTCCATACATCACTATTGCTTTTCTTAAGTCCGTCAGCACTTGCACTTAATTTATACTTTTTTTCTTTATCTATTTTAATTATAGAATTTTTTGGAAGGTTAAGGACAATATCATCTACTGAATCTTTAGAATATTTACCTATCCCTACTATTCTCTCCTCGGGAAAAGATTTATCCCATCTTTCTTCTATCGAAGGATGCAGGCGGGGCGGAATAGGTCTTATTCTGTTACCTCTATCATAATCTCGATAATCACAATGCAAAGGCATATGGCCATCAGCAATATAATGAGAGAGCATAAAAAAAGTGGTAGCGATTTGGCGAGCAGAAAAAGTAGGCGATAAAGAAAGACTCTTTATGCTTGCAGCAGACAAATCACACTCATAAGCCTTTCTTCTTTGCTCTCTAAGATAAAAGGCTAAGGGGAAATCACCAAGTTTCAGCATATCACTAACAGTATGAGTAAGAGCTATTACTCGATCAGGTAAATGTCCTTTCTGTGACCAATAAGATTCATTTAACACTTTTTCTCCTTCAAGGTATTTCAAACAAAGACGTCTCCCCCGGAGCCTGGATATAAGTTCTTCGTAGGGTACCTGGCTTCGTTTATCTTTTTTTATAGAACCTAGAAGTTCTGGGTCATTAGTCTGTTTAAAAATATGGCCATACTGCATATCGCAGATTAAACTATCAGGAATCCAGGCTCCATTCCATGTATCAGAAAGATAATAAGAAAGGAGCTCTATTAATTTATCAGTATGATATACATTACCTATTTTACCATTAACGCTAATGTCATCTATAAACTTATAAGCTCGGAGGGCTATCCAACCATGAGCAGTACGTTTCATAATTTTTTCCTTTTATATGTTTTTATATTATCGACCTTTTCATTTCTATTCTACCACAAAAGAAAACCCCGAGAAAAACTCTCGGGCGGCGGAAATAAAAATACTGCGGGTAGTGGACGCTGTTAGAACCTATTTTATGAGAACAAAAGAGTATTTTGAGGTGCCGGTCTTGACCCATTCATAAACAAAAACTGCCTAATTATAGACAGTTCTTGCGTTCTTTTCTCCTTTTTCCAGCTCATAATTTACATTCTGGGCTCGAAAAAAGAGGGGGAAGGTGACGGCAAACGAATGATCCTGTGGTACCTCTACAATAGCAGTGCGCCTAATAGGAAAGAGATTAGCAAGGCGATGATTACTCCAGTGAGATACTTTTCGCCGTCGCTGCTCTTCTTCCACCTACCGTAGAAAACGGCAGGAAGGAAGGCGCTTACCAAAAAACCCAAGTAGACGAAAGCTGGGATAACAGTTCGAGGAGTTAACGTTGCTGCGCTGTGTTCGTTTTCTAAGTCCTTTATTACCTCTGGCAAGCTTATGTCGAGCTGTTCGGGAGTCGTCATAGTGGCAAGGATTTGAAGGTTTTCCATGTTTGGTCCCTGTTGGTAGTGTTGAATAGCTTCTTTGACGTATCCAATCTTGTCTTCGAAAGCTTGTGCTTCCTTAGCTTGCTGTAAGTCAGCTATAGCGTCTGAGATGTGGCCGTACTCCATTGCTACGAAGTTGCTGTAACTATACCATGAGTAGAGTGCTACTGCTATTCCAATCACGAATAGTACCACGAAACCAAGCCTAGCTTTTTCCATTTTTTTGCCCTTTCACTCCTGCTTTGAGCGAGCGAACTATTTACCAAACATGATAGACAATTCGCTCGCTCAGAACTCCTTTCCCCCTTAATTTTTTATCAAAGAACTATCTTATTCTTACACCTTAATTATACTATATAATTTTCTATCTTGTCAAGCGGCGGCTCTCAGAAAGACGGGGCGGGGCGGAAATAAAAAAGATAAAATGTGAGGCCTTTCGGTCATCCGAAATGCTCACAAGCCTGCTCGGACTATTGGACGATTTTAGAACCTTAAGATGGGAAGACGTGTTTAAATATCCTGAGGTTGTATTAGGACAGATGAGGGAATTGTGTAAACGATGCTAGGACCTGATTTATGAGGTTTTAATCTAAATATGAATCTATAACTTTCCAAGTAATTTCACCCCCATCTGAAACCGTATATTCAAGCAACATATATCCCCCAATGTGTCCATCTTCAAACCAAGCCAAAACCCATTTTTTTGTTAAAATCCATATATTATCTTTACTGTAAAAACCCATAGTGCCTCCCAGAATACCTTCATATGGTATCAACTCTGAATGTTGCATAAGGTCAGATTTTAAATCGTTAACAGGGTCTATCAATCCTTTCTTTTTTAGCTCATCAATTTCCCAACTCCATAATTTGGGATCACTTTCTAAGCATCCTTCTCTTTGTTCTAATAATTCATTAATTTGCCGCTGCAAATCCTCCTTTTCCCTCTTCTCTTGTTCAAATTGAGCCTGTAATTCACTTATCTGTTGTCCCATCTCAGATTTTACACCCTCTAAAGCAGATTTTTGCCACAAATAGACACCGCTCGCCACTAAAACGATAATAATCAATAAAATGATTCCCTTTGCAATATCTTTGTTTTCCATATTATTACATTATAACACAAACCTAAGAAAAACTATCGGGGGCGGGCGGCTCGGTCTAGCGGACGATTTTAGAGCCTTGAGATGGGGAAAGGTGTTTAAATATCCTGAAGTTTTATTAAAACAAACGAGGGAATTATTAGAATTTACCCCAAAAACCTAAAAGTAGAAAGCATCTCTTCGTTTATTTTTGAATATCAATAATTATTCTTACTGGATTTGTTAAGGCGTAGAGATAATATTCAGAATATTTATTTAAAGCTATTGAATATTGAAGTGTTTGATCGTCATAAATTTTTTCTTGGACATAAGAAAATACTACCGGATCTCCGATCTCTACAATTTTTCCAATTGATGGGCCAGCGAGATTGTTTCTCATACCATTGATTACCACCTCAATCACCTTCGCGCTTGCATAAAGAACAGCCTTAGTAAAAGGAATCGCTTGGGCTTCTGAACCATCGAGTTTCTTTATTTCAAAAACAAAACGATAAAATGCTCCGTGATCGCTATATCTAATAGCATTAAGCATTAATCCATCGGTTGGCTCACCTATTGTTTGCGCTCCGCCTTGAAATTTTGCTTCTTCGCCTTCAAATATTTCTGAAGAAATTTCTAGCACCTTGTTATAAATTTTATTGTATAGTTCAAGATACTTAACGCTAAAATCTACCTCAAAACCTTCCAAGAGAGAACGGTGTAATTTTATCTGGTTGAAATAATAATCTGCCCTTAGGTGATCCTCTTTATAATAGTGGGCAAAGCCATTAATAAAAAATGAAATTACCTGCGTATCAGCTAAAAGGTCATCAGCGCCCGAAAAAAAGAATTCTGGTTCATATCCACACCGTTGGGTAGTATTTTCTAGATCATTAAAAATGATGCTTTCTGCAATACATACTTTTGTTCGCTGAACTTTCCAACTTCTCAAGTCAGGGGCATCTTGGATTTCTAGCTCTAGATCTTCAAATTTTCTGATAAGTTCCTGAACTCTATTCTTTATGTCTGTATCTTTAAATTCCAAAGCGTCTAACAAGATTCTATCAGCCCCAACATCATTAAAACTTATCGTTCTTTTTTGAGCATATTCTCTTAATATTTCATTAACCCCTTCATCAGACAAAATAACTTGTTGGGCATTAATGCCCTCCTCTGGTTTCTTTATCTCAGGAAATTCAGTAAGAGAAATCTCTTGTTTTATTACATACCATAAGATTGTTCCAACAACTAAGATGCCTAAAAGTATTACAATTCCAATATAGTTCCAATTAGTTTTACCTTGTTTAATAAAATTCATATTATCTAATTATAACTTAAATCACCCGCAAAACAAAACCCCGAGAGAAAAACTCTCGGGCGGGGCGGGCGGAAATAAAAAAAGAGGCAGTTGAAACTGCCTTTGTTCGAGAAAATAAGGTTTTTTTAACGACCGTGGTTCAGTCCTCGAGGATGACTTCGTTATTTCTTAGAAAGGCTTTTTGTCCAGCTCTGTTGTAAGTAAGCGAACCATCTCCCCAATGGAGACGCCCACAGGTATCACAAGGGTAAGCGGTCGCATGAGGACCGCAGCATCCGCCACCACACCCAGTCATAAGAGAGATAGGATTACTCGTATCAATTTCTCCTGTGCAGCCTTCCTGTTTACATTTCATTTCTAAACCTCCTTATCTCTTACTGATAAAGATTATATAACTTTTTATCAAAAAAATCAACTCCTAGGGGGCAGGAGGAGCAAGTTAGAGGATTTGTCGATGCTCCCCTGGTGGACGATGTAAGAACCTGTCTGGTGGAATCTCAGAACTAATCTGCACAAAGCATTTCTTCTGGGCGTTCGGGATCCCAGAAATAACAACCAGTCCATCTTCCTGAACAGAACCAGTTCTTTCCATCTTTAGAGATGCAACGCTCATCTTCAGGACAATCGGTGTGTAAGCTACAAGGTTTCTGTGAGTCTGGAGCACAATAAGGACCAGAGAGAGAACCAAATTTTTTGTATCCTTCGGGACACCGCAAAAGTTTGTAGCGGATTGGTATAAAAAAGGGGGAATTATAGATGAACCATCCACCGATTATAATTATTCCAACTATTAAAATGACAATTAAGGTTTTTGTGGTCATATTATCTAATTATACCTCAAATCGTCCGCAAACCAAAACCCCGAGAAAAACTCTCGAGGGCGGGCGGAAATAAAAAAGCTCCCCCTATTGGACGCATTCAGAACTGTCAATTGGAAAAGAATTAGAGAGGAATTGGAAGAATTAGGGCTTAGTTTAGGGATTCAATTAGCTCCTGTAAAGATTTAAATAAAAAAATTCGGGCGGTCAGTTTTCTGAAACGCCCTTTGAATTTGGTTAAGTAAGTCCTGGAGTCTCCTTGGGGGTTCTTTTGTTTCTTTAATCCTTTTTAATGCTGGAATCCAAATGAAATTTCCACCGCAAAATCTGCAACTCGGGTCGTTTCCTTCCTTAATCTTTTTGAATCCATACTGGCTTGCTGTATGGCCTGTTTTTCCTTCTACTACAATCCCCTCGCATTCAAACTCTGCACCGCAACCTTTACATCTGTATCTCTCGCTCATTCTTCCACTTCCTTTTATATTTTATAGAAAGAACTGTCTTTAAATTATACTATTATTATTTCAAGCTCGTCAAGATTTTAACAGGGTCTGCCCGACATAATCAAAAACCCCGAGAAAAACTCTCGGGCGGTGCCATGCTGCGGGGCCTGAACGCTATTAGAACCTATTGGCAGTGGACAATGGAATACTCTGCGATACCAGTCTTTAATAAAATATAAAGGAAAACTGTTGTCAACTAACTAAGCATCTTAGTGTTTTGGGTTATATTAAAATCATTTAATTTTTTTGTAACTTCTTTAAGATCTATTTTTCTGGAAACATAAGGAAAACGTACTACATTTTTGGTGTACTCTTCTTCAAAGCCAACTTTAAATAGGACTTGGCTCTGTTTTTTATCTTTATATTTGCAGAGCCCTGTTAATACAGATATTAAGTTGGAATAATCAGGAACATAAATTCGATTACCAAAAGCTCGTTGGAGATCCTTTGTTACAAAAATGCCATTTATACTAACTTTAAAAGCATTATTATCTATCATAAACTTGCCTGTTTTTATTGCAACTTCTATTACCTCCTCTCGTTTCATGTCTAAACCGCCTAGCATTATATATCCGTTCCACTCAATATTTAGTTTATTTAAAATATCTACCGCTTGCTGAATTTGTTGTGTGTCGTTCCCTTTTTTATGTTTTTTTAATAATTCATCATCAAAAAATTCTATTCCTAATCTTATTCTCAATTTTTTTGTCTCTAAATGAGATTTTATAGTTTTAAGTTTTTCTTGGAAACGAATTACATCATCTACTCTTGCCTCGATTTCATACGCCTTACATTTTTGATGAAGGGCAATATACTTTGGGATATCTATTAAAATAGTTGGTTGATACATCTCTTCCTCCCTCAAGATATTCCCGCCGTTATATAAAACTAGTGAATTCGGAGAATACTTGGTTATATACTTTTTAATTTTAGCTAATACTTCATTACCAAATTCTTCATTGATTTTTAAATTCTTATTACGCTCTTCCTGAACACCGCAAAATAAACATCGGGGAGTCTTCGTGCATCCTGTATAAGGAATAGTTACATAAAGAACTTTCTCTTTGCCTAATTTAATTAAAGTAACCTCATAACGCCCTGATTTTCCTTGTTCTTCTATTTTGATATTTGATTCTTTAGAATCCATATTCTCAATTCTACCAAAAAACCGCCCTCTTGGCGATTTTTAATGCCGCTCGGTCGCTCGAACCGAGCACTAGCCTGCTCCGCGATTTAAACAATTACAAACTTTCTCTATTATCCTACCAAATCTTATCCATCAGTGTAGGAAACGGGACTTAAAAAACTAAAAACCTTACCCCTAACTATATATACTTTTACTATTATTTTCTTTTACTCTTTGGTGGGCTCGGTCGCTCGCTATTGCTCGCTCCCTCGCCCCTATTTTATATTCAAAAAATGAGTTTTTGAAGGTAAAAAATCCTCTAAGACCCCTCTTTTGCAAAAATTAAAAGTTGACGTTGACTCGACATTCGAGTGTCGAGTTTTTATCAAAAGTTGTCGTTCACTTGTCGTTCTAGAACGACAAGTTTTTGAATCTAATAATTTTTAAAGAATTCTCCCAAAAAATCGCCCCTTTGGCGATTAGTTAGCTCCGGGGATGGTACAATATTAGAACTTGGTTTTGGGATAATTTTCCAATAATAGGCCCATTATATCTTAAAGTACCTTGTTATCTCGAATAAATTTAAGTTGTTTTGTCCAATCCATTAGATTGCCTTCTACCCTACTAAGATCCCGATCTGACAATGGATTATGATGGGCAATAATACGTCTTGATGGTATAGTTTCATCTAGTTTCGATAATAACCATTCGGTTTTTCTCCTTTGATTTTTCAAATACTTATTAAAAATTCTATTATGGCTCTTCAAAATTAAAATTAAATCTCCAAAATCAGAATAATATATTGGATGATCGCCCCTTTTACCGTGCCAGGCTCTTCGCTTTTCTTCTTTCATTCGCTCTTTTACTCTAGTCATGATTTCAGAAAGTTTTTTGGTATTCATTTTTGTCGGCCACCAATCTGAACCAAATTCTTTTTCTAAGACTTTATTTATAAAATTTCTAATAGAATTTTCAAAAATATAAAGTACAAGATATGCTTTTCCTGCCATTTTTACTGCGTCTTTTTTCACCGAATTTGGCAACAAAGGTTCATTGATTATACCAAATTGGGTCTTAATTGGCCTCGACACAGAGGATCTAGCCTTATAGTATAGTCTTCTTTTTTTCTCAGATTGAGAAACTTGAATTGCACTAGCTATTTTACTCTGTTCTTTTAGGGAAAGTTTCTTAAGTTCCCTTGAATAGCCCACATTATTTTCTGCAGCCAGAATAAAAATAGCCTCTTTTGAAGTAAGACCAAGAGGTCTTCCTCTTTGCCAAATTCTTTTCTTTAGAGCGACCACTGTGGAAGATCTAAGTTTTTTTTGAAGACGTTCAAGAAGAGTCATGACTTCTTTTTCTTTTTTATTTCCTTAATTGGAACAATTTGCTGAACTCTTCTCTTGCTAATCTCTAAAATCTCTGCAATATCCTTTGATTCAGCCCCGTTCAACATTGCATTCAAAATTAGAAGCCTTTTAATCGCTTCCAGTGGTTTTAGTGATTGTTTCCTTTTCTTAGCCATATTGTTTTTATTTCTTTTTCAAATGTTTGGCAATTTTATTCACCATGTTAATATCTGTGCCAACTATCTTCCGTATCTTACGTTGGGTCATACCAGCTCTGCTAAGCTCAACAATCAAAAGCTTCTTCAGTAAATCTATAATCTCCTCTGTTTCAGATTTTTTTTCCTGTTTTTTATTCATTTTACTTCTTCTTTCTTCTTTTGTTATCATAAAGTAAATGTGATACTTGTGTATTAGTTTTCCCTAGCAATCGTGCAATTTCTTGGTTTTTAAAACCTAATTGTCTCAATTGACTAGCTAAACTAGCCAAAGTCATTTTTGATCTTTTTTCTTCACTTTGGGTAAGAGAGGTTAGTAAAAAGTTAATTATCACATCTAATCTCTTTATGATGTCTTGTGTGTTTTTGTTCGAAGGCATATTGCTTTGTTGTTTAAATCAATTTAAAAAAATATTTTTTGCCTTTTCTGGTTTCACTTGTGATAAAACCTAACTCAGAGAGTGTTGTTAAGTGGTGGGTAACTGTTGGCTGTTTGACCCTGAGGATTTTAGCAATTTCAGTAACACCTTTTTTGCCATCACATAAATTATAGACTTTTTTTCTAGGCCCACTAGCTAATGCTTTCTCTTTAGCAGCTTCTATTTGATCAGCGTGTGTTAGCTTATAGAGAGAGAGGACTTGGTTAAGAACAGACTTTAAAGCTATTATTTCTTTTATAAATTCTTCGTTCATTTATATCTTTTTTCTATAAGTTTAATTTTTAACATTGTCGACCATATATAGTTTAGCTGATATAGAAATTGTTGTCAAGAACCAGAACATAATACTCACACAGGGCTCGAATCGAGAAAATAAAAAATTGCCCAGCGAATGGGCTTTTTGTTTTTAAATCTCTTGGTCTCTTGATAAAAAATTTGGTTACGGAACATCGTGGACAATGTTAGAACTGTGTTTAGAGAATTAGATGAATTATGTTTATATACCCAACTTAAAGGTCTCAAGCACATCCACTCTATGACCATCGGGCGGTAATCCACCTTTAATTATATTGATTTGACTGACAAGCATTTTCCCAAACGAAATTTCTTGGTAGTTTTTCTTGATGGTTTCAAATAATTCAGTAGGCTCTTCGTAGAAATAAATTACTGCAACGTGGGGCATATAATTATTTCCCTCAAATTCGGGATACTCGCTAAAAGGAATTGCATTGTTTAATCGCTTATGTAACTCAAAGAGTTTGTCGTCAGGAGAAAAAACCTGCACAAATATATTATTGGGAAATTGACTAAATCCTTTAAGTTCTACCTCAAATGGTTGAAATCCAACCAATGCTTCTTTAGTTTTTTTAATAACATCTGGTATTACAGATTCTTGAATCTGTTTTCTCAACAAACCACAGGATTTAACAGTGCAGTGATACATATCCTGAGGTACATAATCTTGATTCGGAAATTTTTCTCTCAGAAGTTGGGCAATTTCACTGATTTTCTCTTTTAAAGGAGGTGAAATCCAAAAATTAAGAGATAAATCATTGAATTCTGGAATAGGATTATTCTTATTTCTTAGAAATATCTTATTTTTCATAAAATTTCTTAAGTCGTCTTCATTCTATCAAAAAACCGCAAAAAGTTCTAACCGTCCACGACGGGTAGCTAATTTTGAGTTAAAAATTGAGTGCTGGAGGGGTAGGATTCGAACCTACATTACGGGTTCCAGAGACCCGCTGCCTACCGTTAGCAGACCCTCCAAAATAACGAGAATTATACTTCTAAATATCTCCTGATAGCAATTATACTGGAAATTACCCCTAATCCTATTCCGGTTAAAATCTGAATTAAAAGCAATGTCCAGAAATTACTGACAAAGAAACTGTAAATATTTAAACCGGGAATGAGAATTTCCAGTTTTGGACTTAAAAAATAGCAAAGAGGAAGAAAAATTAAAAGGCAAATTAGAGTAGCGAGAAAACCAGAAATTACTCCCTGGATTAAAAAGGGTCCTCTGATAAACCGATTTGAGGCACCAACTAATCTCTGAATTTCAATTTCCTCTCTTGAGTTATAAATTGCTAATTTAATGGTATTAAAGGCAATTAAAATGGCCAATATCCCAAAAATCAAACTGGCTCCAATTCCCGCTTTGTTAATCCCGGAGGTTATTGAGAAAATTCTTTCAATGACTGGTTTTCTTTGATAATAATCAACTTTTTCAATTAGATTTTCAGAGGAATTGTCTTCTAAAAAATTTGCGACAATTCCGTATTGAGTGGCTTCCCAGGCTTTAATATTTAAGGCAGCTAAAAAGGGGTTTTCAACCTCAACCAAAGAGGCCATTAACAAAGGATTATCTTTGTGCCTCTGAGTAAATCTTTCTAAAGCCTCAGTTCGAGAAACATATTCTATATTCTTTACTTCTGGAATCTTAGAAATTTCGTCCTTTAGTTCTAAAATATCTTCTTCTGGAGAATCTTCTTTAAAATAAACTGAAATATCAACTTTTTCTTGAAGGCTCAAAATCAAAAATCGAGTCGCTTTTTGTGAAATAAAAAGGGAGGTGGCCAAAGAAATAACAATCAACATAATAAAAATAGTAGCCAAAGATAATCCGCTATTCCTTTTAAAATTTAACCAACCAGATTTAAATATTCTTTTAATTAGTACAAACATTAATTTAGCTTTTTAGCTTCTTAGCCGGTTAGCTTATTAGAAATTTATATCTTTACCTAAAAAGCTAATAAACTACAAACTAGTCAGCTACAGAATGAATCGGCCTTTTTCTTTATCCCTAATTATTCTTCCCTCCTCCAGGGTTATTACCCTTTTCCTTAAGATATTAATTATTTCCTTATTATGGGTGGCTAAAATAACAGTAGTTCCCAATTCCTGAATTCTCAATAAAAGTCTAATAATGTCTGAGGCGTGATAGGGATCTAAATTACCAGTTGGTTCATCGGCTAAAATAACATCAGGTCGATGGATAAAAGCCCGAGCAAGGGCTGTTCTTTGACGCTCTCCCTGGGAAAGTTCAGCTGGGAAATTATCGGCCCGATCAGTCAATCCAACAATTTCCAAAACTTCAGGAACCTGACGGGCAATTTCCTCGTCTGTTGCCCCAATTACTTCTAAAGTATAGGCAATATTTTCATAAGTTGTTTTTGAAGGTAGAAGTTTATAATCCTGGAAAACTGTCCCAATTCTTCGCCTTAGTTGAGGAAGATCACCTCTTTCTATTCTATGAACATCGTTTTTATCAAAAAAAACTCTTCCTTTAGTTGGTCTTTCTTCGGCTAGGAGTAATTTAAACAAAGTTGTTTTACCAGCCCCCGATCTTCCGACAATTGAAACAAACTCTTTTTTTGCTACTTCAAAAGAGATATCCTCTAAGGCAATAGTATTTGGAGGATAGACTTTAGTAATATTCTGAAATTTAATCATTTAATTTTATTTGGGCTTCAATAAATTTATCTAAATTACCATCCAAAACCCCTTCAACGTCAGATGTTTCTATTTTGGTTCTGAGATCTTTGACAAGTTTATAAGGATGTAAAACATAAGATCTAATTTGATTTCCCCAGCTAGCCGAAATTAGACTACCTTTGATTTCTTTTAACTCTTTTTTTTGTTTTTTTGCTTTCAGTTGAAGAAGTTTAGCATATAAAACCTTCATTGCCTTTTCTCGATTTAGTCCCTGGAGTCTTTCGCCTTGACAGGAAACAGTAATTTTAGTTGGTAAATGGGTGATTCTAACTGCCGATTCTCTCCTGTTCACATACTGACCACCAGGACCTGAAGCTCTAAAAGTTTCTAATTTTAGATCATCCTGTTTAATTTTAATATTCTGTTCCTCAACTTTTCCAATCTCGGGCAAAACTTCAACTAGGGCAAAAGAGGTATGACGAAGGCTCTTTGGAGAAAAGGGAGAAATTCTAACAAGTCTGTGAACTCCAGTTTCTTTTTTAAGGAAACCGAAGGCATAAGGTCCTTTAATCTCTAGAGTGGCTGATTTTGTCCCAATTCTTCCTTCTGGACCACCTCCTTGACCAAAGGATTGGTCTAAAATTTTTGTTTTATACCCCGAAACCAGGCAATACCTTTGATACATTCTAAGTAACATTGTTGCCCAATCTTGAGCATCCTGTCCACCTGCCCCGGCCATTATCTGTAAAGTCGCACTTCCCTTGTCATATTTTCCAGAAAGAAAGATTCTCAGTTCTTCCTTTTTAATTTTAGTTTCTAAAATCTGAATTCTTTTTTGTATCTCTAATTCTTTAAAATCTTTCTCCTTAAGTAAAGCACTCAATCCTTTTAGTTCCCTTAATATCTGATCCCATTTTTTTACCTCATTAGAAATGTGAGCCAATTCTTGACTAATTTCAGTTGCCCTAACTTTTTCTTTCCAAAAATCGGCTTTTTGAGATTCTTTTTTAAATTCTCTAATTTTCTCTCTCTTTTTTTCTAAGTCAAAGACGGTCCATCAACTGATGGATTTTAGTTTGAAGTTCTTTTAATTTTAAAAATAGATCAGCCATAATTTTATTCCTTTTCTAATTAACTTCAATAAAGCCAGAGATCGGATTTGAACCGATGACCTGCGCTTTACGAGAGCGCTGCTCTTCCTCTGAGCTACTCTGGCATCATAGCTCTTCAATTTAAGCGGGATACGGGGATTGAACCCGTGTCTCAACCTTGGGAAGGTTGCATTGAGCCACTCAACTAATCCCGCAGATTTGCTACGAAACTTGGGAAAAGTCACAGTAACCATTATACGACACCCGCCCATTAAAATTTTAACTTTTCTAACTTTTCTAAAATTTTCTGCCAGAGGCTTTTTGGCTCCTCGGTTTTTTCTTCCTCTGTTTCTCCTGATGGCGAAATAACTACTACCTCTTCTCCTTCTTTTTTGAGTAAAAACTTTTCTCTGGCCACTTTTTCTAAATAGCTTTCATCTGAAATCTGAAAAATTCCAGCTTTTAATTCCTCATTTTTTTTCTCTAGAGTTTGGATTTCTTCTTTTAAGCGCTCAATTTGGGAGGTAAGTTCTCTCTTTCTTTGATTTATTCTTGAATTAGAAAGGAGTAAAAAGGCGATTATTCCTAAGGCGAAAAGGGTTGAAAAAATAGTAAAAAGGACTTTCTTATAAAGGCGCTTCCTTTTAAATTTCTTTGATTTTGCTATCATATACCAATATGCCTAAAATTAGACCGAAGAAAATTTTTAGAATAATCTGGATTATTATAGTCTTTTCAGTGATCTTAAGTACAGTTTTCTTTCTAATCGCTCCCCTATTTTGATTATACAGAATTAATAAAATTTTAAAAGGGTAGTAAAAAACAGCGGTCATTTGAGCCGCTTTTTAACGAACTGTTTTAAGATAGCGAAATAATTAAGAATTGTCAACTTCTTTTAGGCCTTAAATATTTCTAAAAATACCTTTGTAGGAATTCTTACCCCTCCAATTTCTTTTAATTTTTTCTTGCCTTTTTTTTGTTTTTCTAGAAGCTTTCGCTTCCGAGTGTAATCACCACCATAAAGAGGAGCGGTAACGTCTTTTCTCCTAGCTTTTATTGTTTCCCGGGCAATAATTTTTCCGCCAACTGCTGCCTGGAGGGCAACAGAAAAAAGTTGGGAAGGCAAAATTTCTTTTAATTTTTTAACAATCTTTTTTCCTTCTTCAAGGGTCCTATTTTTTGGAACGATTTTTGAAAAAACCTCTTCTTTTTTCCCAGCAATTAAAATTTCAAGTTTTATTAAATCTGCCGGCCGATAGCCTAAAATTTCATAATTCATTGAGGCAAAACCCTGACTTTGCCCTTTAAGTTGATCATAAAATCCGACAATAATTTCTCTTAAAGGGACCTCGTAAATTAGAAGTAATCGATCCTGGCTGAAATACTTTTTTTCAATGTAATTTCCTTCCAATTTTTCGACGATTTCTAAAACTCGGCCAAGATAACCCGATGGGGTAATAATTTCTAATCTTACCCAGGGTTCTTGAATTTCTTTTATAACTGAAGGGTTGGGCCAATCACTGGGGGAATAAACAAAAAATGTTTCATTATTTTTTTTGATAATTTTATAAACCACTGAGGGGGTGGAAATTACCAAATTCAAGTCAAATTCTCTTTTTAATCTCTCAGCGACAATTTCGATATGGAGGGAACCTAAAAATCCACAAAGATATCCTCGACCGAGACCCTCTTTTCTTTCTGGTTCAAAAATAAGAGAGGCATCGTTCAATTTCAATTTCATCAAAGCTTCTTTTAAAAGATTAAAATCATCAGGATTTTCTGGATAAAAACTAGCAAAAATCATGGGTTTAGGCTCCAAATAACCAGGTAATGACTTCACTGAGTGACTGAGTGACTGAGCGACTGAGTGACTGGTAATGGTATCCCCTACCCTTACCCTTCCCGGTTCTTTAATTCCAGTAGCAATATAACCAATTTCACCTGTCTTTAACTCTTCCTGAGGTAAGAATTGAGGTCCAAAGAAACCTAGCTCTTTTACTTTACCCTCTATCTTTCCAGCCAATAAATAAAGGTTTTGTCCATTTTTAATCTTGCCATCAACTATTCGGACAAAACAGATTACTCCCTTATAAGGATCGTATTTTGAATCAAAAATTAGAGCCCGCAAGGGCCCTTTTATATCGCCTCCTGGAGAGGGAATTTTTTCAATTGTCGTTTTTAAAATCTCTGGGGTGTTGGTTCCGTATTTGGCTGAAATTTTCATAACCTCTTTTTTTTCTATACCCAAAAGGTTAGCCATTTCCTCAGTTGTTTCCTTAATTCGAGCATTAGAGAGGTCAATTTTATTAACCACTGGTAGAATCACTAAATTTTGCTTTTTAGCCAAATCTAAGTTTGCCAATGTCTGGGCCTGAATTCCCTGAGTAGCGTCAATTAATAAAATTGCTCCTTCAACCGCTGCCAAAGAACGAGAAACTTCGTAAGAGAAATCAACGTGGCCAGGGGTATCAATCAAGTTCAGGGTATAGGGTTTAGCTACTAGGGTATAATTCATTCTTACGGGATGCATTTTTATTGTAATGCCTTTGCCTCTTTCTAAATCCATTGTATCGAGATATTGTGGCCTCATTTCTTTTTTATCTACGGTCTCTGTCAACTCTAAAAAGCGATCAGCCAAAGTTGACTTACCGTGATTTATGTGTGAGATAATACAGAAATTTCTGATAAAAGATTGATCTCTCATGATTTGCTTTGAAATTGTCTTAAAATCGAATATTTAAAGGTTTCAAATTCCGGTGATTTTAAAAGAAAAGTGATTAAAATATAAACAAAACCACCCACTGCCCCAGCTAAAACCGTCTGAAGGGAAAGCCCAAAGACTGTTTTGGTGTTAACAAAATTGGCTGAAAAATAAAGAGTAAAATAAGTGAAAAGGATCATTAAAATACTAGCTATAATAATTTTTGAAAGAGAGCGCCAAATTTCTATTAATTTTATATCACCGATTTTTTTATAAAAGAAAAATAAAAGCAAAATAAACTGAAAGATAACACTCAAAGAGAAGGCTAAGGGTAATCCAGTAACTGATATATTTTCCATTCCCTCTAATTTTAAGATTGCCCTCAGGAAATCCTGAATAAAGTTAGGAAATTTTAAAAGCCGGACAAAATTAAAACTCAAAATAATATTTAAAATAACCGCTCCGACAGCAATTAAAGTAGGAGTTTTAGTGTCTTGCATGGAAAAGAAGGCCCGGGAAATCAAATGAATAAAAGCCAGGGCAAAAATTCCAATAGAAAAAAGTCCAAGACAGGCAGCGGTCAATTTAGTGGCTGGCCAATCAAATTCCTGGGGCCCTAAGGTCCCTAAAACTAATCTAATTATCTGAGCTCTTAAAATAAACATTAAGAGTGAAATTGGAATAATTAAAAAAAGAATATGTCGAAAGGCCAAAGAAAATTGTTCTAAAAATTTTTCTTTGTCATTACTAGCCCAAGCCTTAGAAAGAGTTGGAAAAACAGCAATGGCAAAAGGAATAGCAATTATTCCAATAGGAAAATACTGAAAATCATTTGCATAATTAAAAATAGCAATCCCACCAGCGATCGTTGAGGCAATAGCAGTAATTACCAAAAGGTTTATTTGTTGAGCAGCGACAGTGAAGGTTCGAGGGATCATTAAATAAAAAATCTTTTTTATAGCCGGATACTTAAAATCAAAAAGAAACCTATATGAAAAACCAGAATTTATAGCCGCCGGAATCTGAACTAGCCAGTGACAAAAAGCTCCTAAAATTACTCCATAAGCTAAGCCTAAAAGACCAAAGGTTGGATAAAAAAACAAAATCCCAAAAATAATTCCCAGATTATACAAAATAGGAGCTAACGAATAAACAAGGAATCGATTAAAATACTGCAGAATTCCAGAAAAGATATTTGACATCCCAAAGAAAATCGGGCTTAAAAACATTATTCTAGCCAAAACAACAGTTAAGGCTCTATCTTGAGGAGAAAAGCCAGGAACAATAATTTCCATTAACTGGGGGGCTAAAAAAAAGAGTACCAGTGAAGTTAAAATAAGGAGAAACAAAAAAATATTTAAAACGTAGTTTGTCATTTCCCAGGCTTTTTCTTTATTTTTAGTAAAATATTCTGAAAACAATGGTAAAAAGGCAACCGCCAGTCCACCAACAATTAAAACATTATAAACTAAATCAGGGATTCTAAAGGCGGCTAAATAAATATTTGCCTCAGTTTTTGTTCCAAAGTAACCAGCCAAAAGCCCATTTCGAATAAGTCCTAAAATTCGACTGATTGCCGAAGAAAGACCGATTAAAATGGCAGCAAAGGTAACGGTTTTAGTTTGAGAATTAAAAATCCGATTAAACATTTTATATTAAGTTAATATATCATTATACCCTTGACAGAAAAAAATTAAAGGGTTAAAATGAATTTGTCCTAGTAAGTCGGGTGATTGCGGATCGTTTTTACGATCTGAGGAAAGTCCGAACACCCATTTCCATCGCTGAGACGGATCTAAAAAGATAGCGGTTAACAACCGTCGATCGTAAGATTAGAGGTGCGAACAGAGACGCCGAGGCTCGAAAGGGTCGAGGCGCCCTCCGAAGCCAAAGGCCTCGGAGGGCGAGTTCAGCCTAAAGGCTGAGGTGAAACGGCTAAATCCTTATCGGGTGCAAGAACAAACCAAAGTTCTGCTAAATCTTGTAGAACTCTTGGAAAAGTAGTTCGCCTGAGCCCAGTGGTAACATTGGGCCTAGAGAGATAATCACTTAAAACAGAATTCGGCTTATGGACTTACTAGGACATTAAAAAACAGGGAATATCCCCTGTTTTTTAATTATATTTAGACTAATTTCTGAGTCTTTGCTCGAATATTGAGAGCTTCATTTACCAGCCTATCGGCCTCTTTATTTTTTTCTCGAGAAATGAGTTTAAATTTAACTTTTTTAAAATCAATTTTTAGGTTCCAGGCTTTTAAAAAAAGAGGTTGAATTTTTGAATCTAAAATTTTGAATTGACCTCGCAATTGTTTTACTAAAAGCTCTGAATCTGATCTTAATTCGATTTCTGAGTTTTTGGCTAATTTTTTTCCAAAAAGAGCCTTAAATTTTTTCAAAGCAGAAATGCAAGCTAAATACTCAGCCTCGTTATTTGTAAAATTCTCACCCAAATACTGAGAGTATTTTTTTATCATCTGACCCTTTTCATTACAAAACAAAGCTCCAATGGCCGCCGGCCCAGGATTACCCCTGGAACCTCCGTCGATGTAAATTATTATCTTTTTCATAGGTTTAAAAGTATACTTTATATTAAAATCTGACAGTAATCCTGGGCCACAGAAAGGGGTCGGGAAAACTGGGTGTTTTCCCGTAGTGGAAGTATTGAAACCGCAAGGTTTCAAGGAGCGAAGCGAAGCCCCGAAGGGGCGCTCGAGCCGAAGGCGAGAGAGAGTGGAGCGACGGCCCAGGATTACCTCTTGAGCCTCCATCTATGTAAATAATAATTTTTTTCATAATTTTTAGATTTTTTTTCGTGGTGACAGTCACCTTTTAGAGAAATATTCAATTAGGCGTTTTTTAAATTGTTCTAAGTTTTCATTTTTTATTCTGAAACCACAGGCCGGTGGATGACCACCATAGGTCTCTAAAATTTCTGGACAAGTGCCCATCGCTTTGACTCCATCAAGTCCTTGAGGTATCCTTACTGCTCCTTGACTTTCTTTTTGGCCCTTCTGAAAAAGGAAGGTCGGCTTTTTATATTTCTGGCAGATTCTGGAAGCAACTGGACCAAGTAAAGTTAATGACCAGTCAGATGCTCCTTCAAAAACTATTTCTTCTGATTTTTTCAAAATCCTTTCCTCAACTTCTCTATTTATCTCTCTGATTCTGACTTTGCGTTGAGAACTTTTTTCAAGGAGACCTTTAACCAAATATTCCGCTGTTTCTTCGTCTTTTTGAGTTAAAAGTAAATAAGCTCCGGTAAGGTGATTTTTAACATCGGCGGTATTTAAAGAAGAAATAATTCTTTGAATAAATTCTTGGAAATTTTTACAACTTTTAAGTAAATTTATTTTCAAAAAAGCCCTCAATCCCGGTCGCCAACTATTTCTAAGAGACCTAATTCCTTCTTCAATGAAAATCTGATTCTCTTCAATTCTGGGCATCTGATCGGCGATAGTGGCTAAAGCAACGAGTTCAAGGAAATTTTCTTTTAAAGACTGAGTTAATTTTTTTCCTAAGAGAGCCTGGGAAAGCTTAAAAGCAATTGCGGCATTGGCCAGTTCTTTAAAAGGATACTCATCACCTTTTTGTTTTGGATCAACGACAATAGAAGCCTGGGGAATTTTATTTAAAACTTGGTGATGATCAACAATAATTACCTCAAATCCCAATTTTTTAGCAAGTTTTATTTCCTCAAAATTTCCGATTCCACAATCTAAGGTAATTAGCAAACTAGGGGCTTCATTTTTTAAATAATTTAGAGCTTTAACATTTAATCCATATCCTTCTTTTTCTCGGTCAGGAAAATAAATAGCGGGAATTTCTCCGCCCAGAGTTTTGAGAGTTTCTTTTAAAATAAGGACTGAGGATACTCCATCTAAATCAGCATCTCCATAAAGGATGATTTTTTCTTTCGACTTAATTGCAACTATTATCCTTTGGGCTGCTTTTTTTAAATTTTTAATTTCCACAATATCCTAATTTATTTTTTTATTCCAGCATAGAATTTTGAGTTTTTCTCATAGAAATTTAAAGCTTCCAGGCCTGGCAGTTTTTCGCCACCTAGAAATTTAAGCATTGCCCCTCCTCCAGTAGAAAGATAATCAAATTTATCCGCTAAATTAAATTTATTAAGAGCAGAGAGGGTATCCCCTCCGCCAGCAATTTTAAAGACGAGGGGGTTCCTAATAATAGCCTGGGCAATTTCTTTAGTTCCTTTTTCAAATTGTTTTTTTTCATAAACTCCTAAAGGGCCACTCCAAATAATCATTTGAGCATTTTTAATTATTTGAGAAAAAATTTTGATAGTTTCCGGCCCGATATCAAAAACTCCCTCTTCTTTTCTAATACTTCCCAGGGCAGCCTCTCGAATATAATCCCCCTCTCCGCTCTCTAAAGAAACAATCCCATCCATGGGAAGATGAAGCTTGGGATTAGTTAAATCTAATTTTTTAATTTCTTCTATTACTTCTTTTTCTGGCCAGGGTTTTCCTATAGAAATTCCTTTTATTCTCAAAATAATATTAGCTATTTCCCCTCCCACAAGTAGATGGTCAGCTATTTTGAGAAATTTAGGGATTGCTTTAGCCTTAGTTGAAACTTTTATCCCTCCAATTATTGCTACCAGAGGACGCCAAGGTTTTTCTAAAACCTTAGAAAGAATTTTAATTTCCTTTTCTGATAATAATCCCACTCCCGAAGGTAAATATTTCGGTACTTTGGCAATTGAGGCATGGGGTCTATGACAGGTTGAAAAGGCTTCATTAATAAAAATATCCCCTAATCTGGAAAGTTCTTTGGCAAAATTTTCAGAATTTCCTTTTTCCTCTTTGTGAAATCTTAAATTTTCTAAAAGTAAAATTTCTCCAGACCTCATTGAATCTATCCATTTTTCAATTTCTTTTCCTAAACAATCTTTTGCCTTTACTACTGATAAATCTAAATATTCCATTAATTTTTCCTGAATCATATTCAACCTCAATCTCTCCACAATTTCACCTCCGGGATTATCTAAATGACTCATTAAAATAATCTTTGCCCCTTTTTTTATTAAATATTCAATGGTGGGGATGGTCTTTCTAATTCGGAAATCATCTAAAATTTCCCCTTCTGGAGTAAGGGGAACATTAAAATCACATCTTACCAAAACTCTTTTATCTTTGAAGTCAAAATCCCTTAGACTTTTCATTCTAAGTTTTATCTCCCTGATTTTTTGTCTTTGATTTTGTTTTCTTTAAAGATTCTTCTAAAACTTTCTTTAATTCTTCTAAATTAACGGTTTTTCTCTTTGGTCTTTTTGTTTTTTTTATTTTTTTAGATAAAAAGGGGGTGGGTTCTTTTTTAAAAGCCTCTTTAAGGGAAATGGTTGAAACTTTTGATGTTTTTATTTTCTTAAGACAAGATTTACAATAAACTGGCCTGGTTCCATCGGGAGGAAAAATAACTTTTGTCCATTTTTTGCACAAAAAACATTGGGCATCGTAAAGAACAGGAGTGGCTGGTCTGGGAGTTGTAGGCAGGGTTGAAGTTCCCAACCAGCGACTAATTTTTTCTTCAACAATTGACCTTGAGGCTCCATATCTTTCCCTAGAGGCCTTAATAATCTTTTCTCTATTTGATTTTTCTGGTTTTAGTATAGGAAGTAGGGTTTCAGCAGAAAATGGACGGCCTGCTATTCCATCAATCATTAACTTCAAATAAATGTTGTATTTTGCCAGATTAACCAAATCAGTAGCCGAAAACTCGGGAATAAATTCTTTTTCTAAGTATTCAGCGTCTTCAGCTCCCACTCTAAAAGAGATGAGAGTTCCGACATTACCAAAAACAGCATCTCTAACTGAATCTTCCATTTGGGCAATATATTGATGCCCTAAAGTCAAAGACAGCCTATATTTTCTTGCCTCAGATAAAATGTTAACAAAGGATTCAGTGGCAAAGTTCTGAAATTCGTCAACATACAAAAAGAAATCTCTTCTTTGTTCTTCGGGAACATCCACCCTTGACATTGCTGCTAATTGCAATTTTGTAATTAAAAGAGCTCCCAAGAGCATTGAATTATCTTCACCAATTCTTCCTTTAGACAAGTTTAAAATCAGAATTTTCCCTTCATCCATTATTTCTCTCATATCAATAGCTGACTTAACCTGGCCAATAATGTTTCGAACTAAGGGGGCAGAGATGAATTGGCCAACTTTATTTTGGATGGCAGCTGTTGCCTCTACTTCATATCTCTGGGTGTATCTGGCAAATTCATTAACCCAAAAAGTTTTTATTACCGGGTCAGTAATTTTCTCAACTACCTTTTTTCGATATTCGGGATCAGCCATCATTCGGTTAATCCCTAATAAAGTTGAACCAGGATATTCTAAAAGAGCTAAAATAGAATTATTTAAAATGTATTCCATTCTGGCTGACCAGACATCTGGCCAGATTTTTTTAAAAACTCCCATTAGGCCCGAGGCGATCAAATGTCTATGTTCTAAACTAACCTTTTCCATAACATTGAAGGTAATTGGATAGTCTAAATCGGCCGGATTAAAATAAACAACATCATTAATTCGATTAGAGGGAACAAAGTTTAATAATCTTTCGGCTGCCTCACCATGGGGATCAACAAAACCAATACCTCTACCCTGCTGAATATCTTGAATAGCCATATTTTCCATCATTACTGTTTTTCCCATCCCCGTTTTCCCAATAAGATAAATATGTCGACGCCGATCATCGAGTTTTATGCCAAACTTTTTCCTTATGTTCCGGAAAGTTGTTTCAGCAAAAAAGGTTATATCTTTGTTATTTTTCATATTATTCAGTAGGTAGACCCGGAGGGGCTTCTCCTTTTTTAGCCTCTATTCGAGGAACAGCTGGAGCAGGAGCAACTATTCTCCCAGGGAAATGATACAAAGTGGCTAATTCGGCAGTATTTAAAATATAAGTGCCACCTTTTCGAGGAAATAAAGGAGGCCATCTTTTTATATAATATTTAAATAATCTTCTCTTCCTTAGATAGGTTCTTCTCTTTCTCAGAATCCATTGAATCTTTGGCATTGTTTTTGTCCAGGGTTTAAGACCATTCATATTCTCAGTAGAAATTTCCTTAAAAAAACCAAAGGGAATTCGGGCTTTTGGTTTAAAGAAAACACCTTTTTTCCCAAGATAAAAATATCTAACATTACAGTCAAAACCAAATTTTGAAATTTTTTCCTGAATTCCTTTAATTATCTCTAATTCTCCGGGAGAAAGTCTTAAGGCTCCAAATTCTATTTTTTCTGGTTCTTTTTTTGCTTCTTCAAGGGGTTCCCCAGCTATTAAAACCCGAGTGGTCCCTTTTATAGCATACTGAGGAAATGGCTCCAAAGAAGGAGGAGCAGCCCTACCCATTAATTCCTCAACTATTTTTTCTCCTTCCTTAATCCAGGGAATCTCGTCTCTAATTGGTTTAGCAATTATCTGAAGCCAGAGTTGTTCGCCTGGTTTAAGAGTAGCCATTCCTTCAAGAAGTCCAGCTAAAGGGTCAATTCTTTTTTCTTCCTTTATCTCTCTTTCTAATTCAAATTTTGAATAAGTCTTAATTGGGTAAGGACTTGGTCTAGGGTTTTTCATATCAAAACCAAAAAGATCCCAATCTTTGTTGGGAATATCTTGGGGAACATATTTTGTATAGTCATCAACTTCAGAAATTTCAGCCTCGGCATATTGAGAATAGATATTTGATTCAATAATATTTCGGAATACTTCTGGCGCTCTGACATAAAAGTGAACCTCACCACCAAAACTAACGATTTCCAGAGAAATGGCCAACTGACATTTCCCTTCTAGCCATTTCTCTCTAAAGCTAAAAATATCATGAATTGCATGGAAACCAGCGAAAACCTGTTCCATGGCCTTGATAGGCTTTAATACTTCTTTTGGTATCTTGATTTCGAGGAGAATAAATTTAATTTTGGATGTCCACCTGTCTCGAATAAAATAAAGATAAAGATACAAAAAAGGCTGGATAAAAATAAAAGGCAGGATAACCCACCACCAATTCTTTAAAATTTCTAAACTAGAAATTGAAGTTTTAGCCCAGAAATCAGGAGTTTTTAATAAATCTAAAATTTCCAGAATCATTTAAACTTCTTTAATTTTGTACTTCCCAGCAGAATTTTTTAAAAAATACTTTTTATCTTGGAGATTTATCAAAATAGTATTTATCTTAACTAATCTTTGTTTTAAAACCTCTTTCACTATTTCTTCTTTGCTTAGAGACCTCTTGCTCTTTTTTAAAACCATTGAAATTATATCCTTGACCACTCCCGGGACATATCCCCATTCTCTTAGGGCATAAAGGCCGCGACCAACCAGAACAAATCTGGGATCTTTGATTAATTCATTATGAACAGTCTGGGGTAAGGCCAAAGATTGAGATATTTTTTCCAGTTTTGAATTGTTAATTAATTGAGTGACCTCTCGAAAATGCAAAGGCTTTTTTTCTCTTTTAAATATTAAATGGGCCCTATCTTTTATCCCTCGGGGATTAATCTCTGGCCAATCTTTTAGGCCAAATTTCTCTTCCGGCCCCTTTTGAATTTTCTTTGAAACCTCAAGATAGGAAACTAAAGCTTTAGGAGTTAGCTTTTCAAAGCCCAAATTGGTTTCTTTAATAATTTCTTCAAACAACAAGGGACGATTAATCTCTTCAAATTTATTATAGAGAGAAGATAAGACTTCTTGAGCAAAACTTAAAGAATTGGGATTAATTGTCCAGAGAGAATAAAGGTTTCTTGTTTCAGAAAATCTATCAAATTTTTCTCCCAATTTTAATAAGAAGAAAACCTGGTTTTGAAATTTGGAATCACCCAGCAAATCAAGTAATACTTCTTCTCTCCTTAAATCTCCGAAAGTATGAATTTGATCAGAAAAATATTGAAAAACCTTTTGGTGTTTCTCCAATTTCGGTTTCAACTTTAAAAATCCGGCCTCTTCAATTTGCCGAACCCTTTCTCTGGTAATACCGTAGCCTCTTCCAATTTCCTCTAAAGTCTTTCTTTTGCCAGTCTCAAAACCAAAACGAGACTCAATAATATCCTTTGTTCTTTTGGGTAAATCCTTAAGCAGATTTTGACAAATTTTTTGGTAATTAAGAATCATTATATCTTTATATCACAGTTAAAAAGATATGTCAAGAAATTTTAGAGCTTTTAAGAACCTCCTTATGCGGGGACGGCGAGACTCGAACTCGCAACTCTCCCCTACCAAATCTGCGGGTCCGATGGGATTTGAACCCACGATTTTCGGTTCGACAAACCGACGTGTTAAACCTAGCTACACTACGGACCCATTTTGGTGGGGGGGGTGTTCTAACCAATTGAACTACGTCCCCTATGCCGAGGGTGGGGTTCGAACCCACGACTTTCGCCTTATGAGTGCGATGCTCTAACCAACTGAGCTACCCCGGCATTATTCCAAGTCGTTTCTGCAATTTGGAAAATCAATTTGTTGCGCCGCCTGGAATTGCACCAGGGTCTTCAGCTTATGAGACTGACGAGGTACTACTCCTCTACGGCGCGCCATTTGAAAATCGTATCATAAAAATTAGAATAAAGTCAAGTCTAAAATACCTCTAGTTCGTGAAGGGTTTGTTCATAAATTTTCAAAACACTTCTGGCCTGGTCTAAATCCAGCCTGTAGCCTGGATCATGAACAATATTGTTGCGAATTTTATGAGCCCCCCACAAGGAATCTAAGTTTGAAATTACATCTCTGCTCAATTGTTTCAATCTTTCCCCTAAGCTTTCTCCTCTATATCCCATCCTTTTTAAGGTATCGCCTAACATTGAATCAGCCTCAATGATTGCCAGCTTTGCTTCCGATTCACTGTCTTTTTCCAATCTTTTTAAAATTTCTGCCCAGACCTTTGCCGTTTTTCTCATTCCATAGGGTTTAAAAGTTAAAATTTCTACTAAATCCGCCAAACCCATCCTTCTTAGCCAGGTAGATTTTAGAAGAATATAGATAAGACCAAAAATGGAAAATAGAAAAAGAACTAAAAATATAATTTTTAAAATGAAAAGGATTTCCTGAAATGGAAGTGAGGTTAAATTTTCGTATATCATATTTTTTCAAAGATTAGACCTGCCTCTAAGATTTTACTCTCCTCAAAAGCCTTTCCAATGATTTGTAAACCAACTGGAAGATTCTTAACCTTACCCACAGGAATAGAAAGGGCCGGTAGTCCAGCTAAATTGACTGAAACCGTAAAAATATCAGAGAGATACATTAAAAGAGGGTCAGTAATTTTTTCTCCCAGTTTGAAAGGAAGGCTGGGTGAAACAGGGACTAGAATGACATCGACAGTTTTAAAAGCTTTTTCAAAATCTTTTTTAATCTTAGTTCTAACTTTTTGAGCTCTTAAATAATATGCTTCGTAATAACCAGCAGATAAAGCATAGGTGCCAAGCATTATTCTTCGTCTAACTTCCTCTCCAAATCCTTCTTTCCTTGAATACAAATATACATCTAATAAGCTTTTAACTTTTGCTGGAGCTTTTGACTCCCCTCCATAAAATTCTTTTGATAGTCCGTATTTTATTCCATCATATCTGGCTAAGTTAGCCGAAACTTCAGATGGCATAATAATATAATAAGTAGCCAAAGCGTATTTTGTATGGGGAAGACTAATTTCTTTAATTTTTGCCCCTAGATTCTCAAATTTTTTTATTGAATCTCGAATTATTTCTTCAACTTTTGGATCCATCCCTTCAATAAAATATTCCTTGGGAATGCCAATTTTTAAATTTCTAATTTCTAATTTCCTTCTTCTAATTTCTGGTATTTCTACGCTTGTCGAATCCATTTCATCCTTGCCAGAAATTACCCCAAAAACTATCTTTATCTCCTCAACCGTTTTTGCGATTGGTCCTATTTGGTCCAAGGAAGAAGCCATGGAAATTAGGCCATAGCGAGAAACTGCTCCATAAGTTGGTTTTAACCCTACTACCCCACAAAAAGAAGCTGGCAATCTAATTGAACCTCCGGTATCTGATCCTAAGGCAAAACAACATAAATTTCCAGCTACCGCCGCTGCCGGTCCTCCCGAAGAACCTCCGGGAACTCGAGTTAAATCAAGGGGATTATGGGTAGGACCAAAAGCTGAATGTTCAGTAGATGAACCCATGGCAAATTCATCCAGGTTTGCCTTTCCTAAAATCACTGCCCTTTGAGCTTTCAGTCTTCTTATCACTGTAGCATCATAGGGAGCGATATAGTTTTCCAGAATCTTAGAGCCGGCCGTAGCTCTTATATTCTCGACTAAAATATTATCTTTTACTGCCAGGGGGATTCCAGCTAAAATAGGAATTTCTTTTTCTTTTGAAATTAAATCATCAATGATTTTAGCCTGCGAAATTGCTAAATCTTTGCTTATTGTTAAATAGGAAAAAAAATTTTTATCTAATTTTCCAATTCTATCCAAAAAAGCCTGGGTTAATTCTAATGCCGAAAATTCCTTTTTTATTAAACCCTGGTGGGTCTGGGGAATGGTTAGTTGGTAAAGTTCCATATTAAAAATTTACAATACTGACTTTACCCGAATATATCTTTTTTTCTTTTCAGGAGCCATTTCAATTAATTTATTGACTTTTTCTATCGGTTGCTTTTTTCGTTCATCCTTCCTCATTATCTCTTCTTTTTTTGGTAAAACATGAAAGGTCGGCTCAACCCCCTCTACGTTAACTTCTTTTAAAGAGGTAAAATAATCTAAAATTGAAGAAAGTTCTTTTTGAAATTTTTCTTCTTCTGATTCAGTAATTCCTAATCTAGCCAGTTTGGCAATGTGTTTTACTTCCTTTTTTGAAATCATAATTCTAATAAGCTATTTTGGGAGTTCTAAGTATTCTGTTTCAATCAATACTTCCTGTAATTCATCAAGATTTTCTAAAACCATTCCTGCCCCCCTAACCATTGCTGTCATAGGATCATCAATAATTTTAGTTAGAATTTTTGTTTCTTTAGCAACTAAGATGTCTAATCCCCGAAGAAGGCTTCCTCCACCAACCAGATGAATTCCTCCGGACATAATGTCAGATAAGAGTTCGGGGGGAGTTTCCTCCACTGTGTTTTTAATTTCAGTAACAATTCGTCTTACCGATTTTTCTAAGGCTTTTCTAATATTTTCATCAGAAACTAAAATTTCCTCAGGTAAACCGGTAACTAAATTTCTTCCTCTCATGGCCATTTCCTTTTTTTCTTTTAAAGGATAGGCAGAACCAATACCAATTTTAATTGTCTCAGCCATTCTTTCCCCTAAAAGAAGTTTATATTCCTCCCGAGCAAAATGAATTATGTCTTTATTAAGTTTATCCCCGGCTATTCTAAGACTCTTGGCTATAACAATTCCACCAAGGGAAATTACTGCTACTTCAGTTGTTCCTCCCCCAATGTCGACAATAAAATTCCCTCCTGCTTCCTGAATTGGTAATCTTGCCCCAATCGCTGCTGCCATTGGTTCTTCAATTAAAAAAACTTTTCCCGCTCCGGCATTTTTGGCGGCATCTTGAACTGCTTTTTTTTCCACCTCAGTAACTCCACAGGGAACACCAACAATCACCCGGGGCCTAAGACTCAAAATAAATTTTCTTTGTCGAACCTTCTCAATAAAATACCGCAGCATTTGTTCGGTTACCTCAAAATCAGAAATTACCCCTGAAACAAGGGGTCTGGTAGCTACAATATGAGCAGGGGTTCGACCAACCATTTTTTTGGCCTCTTCCCCTATTGCTAAAATCTGGCCGGTTTTTTGATTAATGGCCACTACTGAGGGTTCAGAAATAACTATTCCCCGACCTCGAACGTAAACTAAAGAATTTGCTGTTCCTAAATCAATAGCAATGTCTTGAGAAAGGAAAGAAAAAAGTTTTTTTAACATATAATTTTCATTAGTTGACTTATTTTTATCAATCTTGCCTTTTTTTCGCTACGCTTTTTTATCTCCACTCTATTTTTAGATAAAGTTTTTTCACTTACTACTAATCTCTGGGGTATTCCAATCAAATCAGCCTCGACAAGCTTTTCTCCGGGGGTAACATTCTTTCTATCATCATATAATACTTCAAAATTCGATTTTCTCAAATTTTTATATAATCTCTCAGCTATTTTTCTTACTTTTTTTGTATTTTCAATTTGAATCAAGTGGAGAGAGAAAGGAGCTACTTCTTTTGACCAGATAATTCCTTTCTCATCATGATGAATCTCAACAATTGTTCCAATTAAACGGCCCAAGCCAATCCCATAGCATCCCATTTTTACTAATTGTTTTTTGCCATCTTTATCCACAAAATAAAGACCTAGGGCTTTTGCATATTTAGTTCCCAAGTTAAAGGTATGCCCTATCTCAATTGTATTTATTTTTTCTAATTTTGTTTTACACTCAGGACAAGGGTTTCCCTTCTTTACTTTGGCTACCTCTAAATTAACTGCGAAATTGCATTTTGGACAAAAAATCACTTTATCTTCTCCTACCTCGGCTGGGACCTGAAATTCATAAGTCTCAAATTCGGTAAAAGTTCCTCCCGAAGCCTCAGAAATTTCAGCCCTCAAGCCACATCTTCTGAAAATTCTCGAATAAACTTTAACTACTTTATCAAAGAAATTTCTTAAATCTTTTTCTGAACTATGAAAACTATAGAGATCTTTCATTATAAATTCCCTGGTTCGTAGAAGCCCACCAGTAGACCTCATTTCATTTCTAAATTTATTTTGAAATTGATAAAGATATAAAGGTAAATCTTTATAGGATTGAATCCGAGATTTGGCAATTTCAGTAATTACTTCTTCGGCGGTTGGGCCGAGGGCAAATTCAGCCTTGTGTCTATCTTTAAGTTTAAAAAGAGGGGGCTGCATATTTTGCCAACGATTTGTTCTCTGCCAAAGCTCTTTTGGTTGGAGCGTAGGCAAAAATACTTCCTGACCAGAAATTTCCTCCATCTCTTCCCGAATTATCTTCTTGATTTTTCGATGAACTCTCCATCCCAAAGGTAAAAAACTATAAATTCCTGAGGCTAACTGGGCAATAAAATCAGCCCTAGTTAAAAGTTTATGGGAAATAGTTTTGGCTTCTTTTGGTAATTCCTTTTTAGTTTTATAAAAAAGTTGAGATTGGCGCATTTTTTAAAATAGCCTGGATATCTTTTATTGTTACCCAAATCATTAAAGCAATTAATAAAGCAAAAAAGATAGTATTAATTCTTTGCTCAATCTTTTGATTTAACGGTCTTCCCCTAATTTTCTCAATCCCCAAAAAGAGAAGTCTTCCTCCGTCTAATGCTGGAATAGGCAAAATGTTAAAAAAAGCAAGGAAAATAGAAATCATTGCAAGGGAAGATAGAAAATAGTTTATCCCTTTTTGGAGTTCTCCAACCATTAATCGACTAATACCAACAAGGCCCTTAAATTCAACTTCTTCCACTCTTTCACCTCGGATTGCCTTTTTCAGGATATCGCCAAAAAGATAGGGTATTGAAATAGTAGTCTTGGCTGTAAGTAAAATTCCCTGAATCGGGGCCTTGGACCAGGGATAAAGTTTTAAAGCAGTTCTAATTAAAGCCACCCCCATTGGCCCCTCCCCTTCCGGAGGAGAAACTCGCGGAACCAAGGAGACCTCAAAGATTTCTTTCCCTCTTTGAATAGCTAGAGTAATTTCTTCTCCCTTATGGGCCTGAGTAAATTCAATCACCTCTTTTACTTTATCAGTTTTTAATTCTTGATCATTTCTCACAAGTTTTAAAATAGTGTCGCCAGATCTCAGGCCGGCAACTTCGGCTGGGGAACCAGAAGCAATCTTAATAATCTGAATTTTAGAATCAATTAAATTATGATTTGACTCATCTTCCACTGCTATTGGTAACCCCCAAATTCCAGCAATAATAGTTAATAAAATGGCAGAAATTATCCAAAAAGTAACTACTCCCCCGATAACAATTAAGGTTCTCTGCCAGATTGGTTTTCCACTAAAACTTGTGGGTTCTTTAATCCGCTCTTCTTCACCATAAAGCTTAACAAAGGCCCCAATAGGCAAAAGATTCAAAGAATAAATTGTCTCTCCTATCTTTTTCTTTAAAATTCTTGGCGGGATACCGATTCCAAATTCCTCAACTTTTACTCCAAATTTCTTGGCTAAAATAAAGTGGCCAAACTCATGTAGGGCAAGTAAAAAAACGAGGCTAAAAATAATAATAAGGATGTTAAAAACCATATTTAAAGAATTTTCGAACTATTCTTCTAATATCTCCTTTCTTTTCTTTTCCCCAATTTCTTTAACTTTTTCATTATAATCGTCAACCAATTTCTGAAGTTCATCCTTGGCTCGAAATTTATCGTCCTCTCTAATTTCTCCCTCACTAAATTTATCTTGAATTTCATCCCAAGCTTTTCCTCTCCAATGTCTAATAGTTTTTTTACATTCTTCTTGTTTTTCCGACAAAATCTTAAGCAAATTCTTTCTATATTCTTCGCTTAGAGGTGGGAGAGAAATTCGAATCGACTCTCTATCTACAATTGGAGCCACTCCTAATGGGGACCGAGAAATTGCTTTTACTATTCCTTCAAGATATGATTTATCCCAAGGCTGAATGATAATTTTCCGAGGTCCAGGAGAAAAAATTGCCCCAAGTTGCTTTAAGGGGAGTTTTTGGCCAAAACAATCAACTTGAATATTTTCAACTAAAGAAGGGGAAGCCCGGGTGGTGCGAATCTTAGCCAATTCCCTCTCTAAAAAATCAATGGTTTTATCTAACTCAGGTTTAATTCTTTCTAAAATTTCTTTATGAGTATTCATAGCTCCATTAGTAAATTCTCCAGGGCTAATCTCGGATTAACGTTAGTAGTGGATAGGAAAAAAATTGTATTTTGAATAAGTTTTAAGATGCTCTTTAGTTTTTTCAAAGAATATTTCTCAGATGGATGATCAATATTAGAAAATAAAATGTCTCTAAAATATCTTAGCCAGATTTCTAAAATTTCTTTTAAATTCTGAGGTTTTAAAGATAAGTCCTTGGCATACTGAAAACGGGAAACTAAATTAGAATTTAAAACTGAAATTAACTCTTTTAATCTTTTTTCTTGATTTTCTATTTTTTTTGGGTCTAAAAGAAAATCTAAGGCTTCTCCTGGCTTTCCTAAAGAAAGTTGGCTAATCTTTGAAGCAAATTTTTGGGAAACTCCCTGGGTCAAAAGATATTTTTCAATTTCTGCTCTTTTTATGGGATAAAATTTAATTTTTTGGACTCGAGAAAGAATAGTCGGTAAAAGAATCTCTGGATATTCAGTTATCAAAATCAAAAGAGTTTTACCCTTTGGCTCCTCAAGGGTTTTTAAAAAACAACTCTGAGCCTCTCGATTCATAAAATGAGCCTTGTCTATAATTGCTGACTTAATCGAGGCTGAATAAGGCTTTAATGCTAATTTCCAGGAAAGATCTCTTATCTGGGAAATTTGAATTTCCTTATTGATTGGTTCAATTAGTAAAACATCAGTGTGTTGTCTTTTTTGAATATCCTGACAGGATCTACAAATTTGACAGGGCCTCTTTGAAAATTGAGGATTTTGACAATTCAATAACTTAATAAATTCCAGAGCTATTGTTTTTTTTCCCAATTTTTCTTCACCATAAAACAAAAGACTATGGGAAATTCTTTCTAATTCTGCCGATTTTTTTAGAAACTTCCATTGTTTTTGATGGCCCAAAATCATTTTTTTGCCAATACACTTTTTTTGTAAACCTCCAAGTTTTTCAATACTATTCCTGTTCCTTTAGCAACGCAGAGTATCGGTTCTTCAGCTAAAAAGCAGGGAACGCCAGTGCTTTGAGAAATTTTCTCATCGATATTTCTGAGCAGGGCCCCACCACCTGCAAGAACCATTCCCTTATCCATTATATCAGCCGATAGCTCAGGTGGAGCATCTCTCAAAACCATCTTCACCGCCTGAGTAATTCCTGTTAAAACATCGGAAATTGCTTCACAAACCTCATTAGAGGAAATCTTAATGGTTTTTGGTAGTCCTAAAATCAAATCTCTGCCCCGAACTTCAAAAGATTTTTCTTCTTTTTCTGGTAAAGCTGTCCCAATTTTTATTTTTATTTCTTCAGCTGTCTGCTCTCCAATGGCTAAATTATATTTTTGCTTAATATAGTCTGAAATAGCGAGATCCATTTTATCTCCGGCTATCCTAATTGAATGCCAGCAAACTATTCCTCCAAGAGAAATTAAGGCTACTTCTGAGGTTCCGCCGCCAATATCAATAATCAAATGACCTGAGCAAGAATTAATAGGAATACCGGCACCAATAGCAGCTAAAATTGGTTCCTTAGCTAAATAAACCGCCTTAGCGCCGGAAGTCATCCCGGCCTCAATTACTGCTCTTCTTTCAGTAGAAGTAATTCCAGCTGGTACCCCAATCAATAGTTCTGGTTTTAAAAATCGAAAATATCCCATGGCTTTATCAATAAAATATCTTAGCATCGCCTGGGTCACTCGATAGTCAGCAATCACTCCATCTTTGAGAGGTCGATAAACTCTTAAGGTATCGGGGGTCCGACCAAGCATTTCTTTGGCCTCTTGACCCACTGCCAAAATTTTATTCTCAGAAAGGGTTACCGCTACTACTGAGGGCTCTCGCAAGACGATTCCCTTCTTAGGAATAAAAATTACCGAATTGCAGGTTCCAAGATCAATACCGATTTTTCTTAAAAACATATTTTTTAGGTTTTAACTCTTTTTATATCTGCTCCTAATTTTTGTAATCTTTGCTCTATTTTCTCATATCCCCTATCTATCTGATAAATATTTTCAATAGTAGTCTGGCCTTTGGCAATTAAACCGGCGATAATTAAAGAGGCTCCGGCTCGAATGTCCCAACTTTCGATTTTTCGACCTCGCAGAGAAGTCTTCCCAAAAACAAAAGCTCGGTGGGGATCAACAATCTCTATATCTGCTCCCATTTTTTTTAATTCTTGAATGAAATTAAATCGATTTTCATAAAGGGGGTCATGAACTAAACTCTTTCCTTTAGCCTGGGTTAAAAGAGGAGCAATAATTGGAAGCAAATCAGTTTGAAAACCAGGATAAGGAAAGGCCTGAACTCGGGTAGCCTTTAAATTCTGCGAAAAATCGCCAACCCTCACAAAATCTTCACCTCTTTCAAAATTAACCCCAATTTCCTCTAATTTATCTAAAAAGATATCTAAATGCTCAGGAATTATATTTTTGATTTCAATTTCCCCTGGAGTTACTGCTCCAGCAACAATAAATGTTCCAGCTTCTAAGAGGTCAGGGATAATTTTATGATAGGTGCCTTCTAACTTTTCAGTACCTTCAACAAAAATTGTATGAGTCCCCAATCCATCAATTTTAACTCCCATTTTTCTAAGAAATTCTCCTAAATCTTGGACCTGAGGTTCAGCTGCCGCCCCTTTAATAATTGTTTTCTCTGGTAATCTGGCTGCGGCCATCATTAAATTTTCAGTAGCTGTAACACTAAATTCTTTAAGAATAATTTCTTTGCTTTCGAGATTTTTTCCATTAAAAGAATAAAAATCACCTTCATTTTTAATATCTGTACCCAGTTTTTTAAGAGCTTTGAGATGAGTAGTAATTGGCCTTACCCCAATTCTGTCTCCTCCGGGATGAGAAATTTTAAACTTTCCAAATCTAGAAAGCAGACTACCAATTAACAAAACTGAAACTCTTGTTTCAGTTATAGGACCTTGAGTCATTTTTTCTGGATCTGTTTTTGAGCCTGCTTTAATTTTTACCTTTCTCTCATTTAACCAGGTAATTTCAACTCCCATGCTTTCTAAAATTTTCAACATTTTAAAGATGTCCTCAACCAAAGGCAGGTTATCAATGATAACTTCTTCATCAGTTAATAAGGCAGCTGCTAAGCAAGCCCCAGCTGCATTTTTATAGCCTGGTATCTCAACAACTCCTTCTAAAGAATTACCACCTTTAATAATAAATTTCTCTGGCATACTTTTATATCATAAATTAAAATTTAAAATTTAGCAAGTTTTTTTCCTAAAATCCCCGCTATTAAAACGAAAATTCCGCCAAAAATAAATAAAAAGCTATAACCTAAAAAACCAATAACCAATCCTGAAATTAAAGCCCCGAAAGCTATACCTAAAGGAGAAAAAATTGTATCAATAGCACCGGTTTCCTCGGGATACTCTTTCAATTTCTGAGAGATTAACCCACTTCTTCCAGAACCTGTCATCAGGGCACCCGCAGATTTCCCAATCATAATTAAAAGAACTGTGAAGAAGTTTAAAAAGGGAACTAAACTTCCGAGTAAAACCGAGAAGATTCCACAGAGTGAACCCCCACGAGAAATGCTCTCCTCGCTTTTTTGTTTTCCAACTCGTTTTATTACAAAAATAGAAATTGGCAAAAATACAAGAGAAAGTATTGAACCAAAGAGAAGTATCAAATTTTGTGACCAGCCAAAATCTTTTAAAAACAAAACGAAAAAAGCTCGATAAAATCCAACTAAAATTAAAACTGAAAGGGAAATTAAAATAAAGGGCAAAATAGCTCTACTTTTTATTTTTTCAAAAATTTCCAGATAATTTTGTCTTACCTGTTGAAATTTAAAACCTCTATCCACCAAATTCATTGCTGGTTTTCTTAGAAAGATAAGACAAAAAATGACAGTGAAAAGACATAAAATCAAACTTAAAACAAATACTCCAACGAAATCAAATTTCCAGATAAAAAAAGCACCAACTGCCGGGGCTAAAGCATCGGCATAAAAAGGGGAAGAATAAAACCAAGCAAAAGATTGATCAGGGCTTTGAAGGGGAAAGCCCATTAAAATTGCCCGAGAGGAGGCAAAAAACAAAGCAGCTGAAATTCCTAGAAGAATCTGCCAAAAATAAAACAAAATTTGATTTTGAATAAAAATCATTCCTAAAGAATAAACTCCATATCCTAAAACCCCAACTGTAACCAAAATAGCTGGATTTATTTTATGATTAAGAAAACCAACGAAGGGTGCAAAGATAACAATTGGTAAATAAATTAGAAGATAATTATAGCCCACCTCGGGTAGAGAAAAACCCCGGGCAACCAAAAATAAGGGAAAATATAAAGAAAAAAGTTTATATCCAAACATCAAAAGAAAATGGGAAATTGAAACATCTCTGGTAATCTTTTCAATTTTTGGAAAAATTGCCATATTGTTTATTTTAACAAAAAATAGACGTTTCAGCTAAACCAAAACGCCTTTTGTTCTTGCGTATTTTAAAGGACCAATGTATTAGAGATTGGCTAGTTTTTTCTGAACGCCTTCAATATGGAATTTAGCGCTCTGACCGGTAGCTTTTTCGTATTTCTTGTAGAGCTCAATCGCTTCTTTATATTCGTGTCTTGCTTCTTCAGCTCTTCCCAGTTTTACTAAAGCATCAGCTTTATTGTGTTTACCGTGGCCGGCCGTTCTATAGTCTTCTTTTTCTATAGCAGTCTCGTAGACTTTTTCGCATACCTCAACAGCTTTTTCGTAATCCTGTGCCCAGCGACAGAGAATGCTTCTTGTGTTCCAAATTGAAGGTATATCTGGAAATTCTTCCGTAGCTTTATCACTTACTTGCCAAGCTTCTTCTTTTTTTCCTAAAATCCAGAGCGCCAGCGGTAATCCATTCATTGCTGAAATTCTTGTTTTGTCTTCTGCTTTTTCCAGTACTGCCTTGAAGGTATTTTCTGCTTCCTCAAGATTCTCTGTCTTTTTGTCTTTTGGTCCCTTTATTCCTAGATAGTAATAGCTCCATCCCTTTATCCTATTAGCCTCTGTAATATCACTGTCTGTTACCAAAGTGGCTAAATTCTCGTCGATTGCATCGATTGCTTCCTGCCATTCTCCTTTGTTGTATAGCTGCTGTGCTTTTTTCAGTACTTCTTTCGCTTCCATTCACCTCACCTCCTTTTTAGATTTTTTCTTCTCCAAACACATTCTTTTTTACTTGTTGGATTCTTTCAATATCTCCAATTTCTTCAAAGTATCTTAGGGCTTTGTCTCCATATTCTTGGGTTTTTTGACCTTCGCCAATTTTTTTGTAACACTCCCCTAATCTAGCCCAAGTTAAACCAAAACCCCGCTGATCATTAGCTATCCCTCTAAATACCTCAGTCACCTGATAAAGCCAGATGGCTTTTCTTATCTCTCCCTGTTTAGACTCAACATAAGCTAAGTTCTGAAAAGCATCTCCTATTTCTTTTGGATTTTGACTGGCATCAATCAGTTCCCAAAGGGCTATTTTTGTCTCTTTTACCTCTTCAGGCGAGATGAGAATTCCTCCGTAATCTTTGCAAATATACAATTGAAACATGGAATAGCTATAGCCAATGGGGTCTTCTTTTCTAAGTTCAATTGCCGTTTTAAGTCTCTCCACTGCTTCATCGTATTTTCCCATTGCTTGCAAGATTCTACCTTGATAGTGGCGAATCAATCCTCTTAGAGGCTTTGCTTTATCTTCTGGAAGTAATTTGGTTTTCTCTTGAGCTTCTTTTAAAAGCTTTAATCCTTTCTCCCATTCGCCTTTGTGCTGCAGTTCTATTGCTTGATTAACTATTTCTCGTATTGCTTGCTCAGCTTTTTCCTCTCTATATTTATTTGTCAATTTACATACCTTCTTTGGTAAGTATAAGAAGTCTTTTAATTTTTGTCAAATTTTTATTGTTTACTATTAAATTTTGATTTAAAATTAAATAGAAGCTTTATGACTAAAAAAGCTCGGACAATTTTATTTTTAATTTGCCTATTTTTATTTTTAATATCTGTTCCTTTAATTGTTTTTTATTCTCAGGGCTATAGATTTGATTTTGATTCAAAAAAAATTGTCCAGACAGGGGCCTTTTATTTTAAGGTCTGGCCAAAGAGTGTTCAAATTTATCTCGATGGGAAATTAGAAAAGAAAACTGACTTTTTCTTTGGCTCAGCTCTGATTAAAGACTTATTACCAAAAAAATATGATGTTGAAATAAAAAAATCTGGTTTCCATTCCTGGAAAAAAATTCTTCAAATAAAAGAAAAGGAAGTTACTGAAGTAAAGAGTGTTTTTTTAATTCCCGAAAATCCCAAATTTACCATCTTAACTAAGGAAACCGAGAATTTCTTTTTCTCTCCTGATGAAAGAAAAATAATTTTAGAGGAGGTCGATGAAAAAGGTTGGAACTTAAAACTTTTAGAATTAGATCGAAATGTTAAAAGCCATCTTTTTGAAGAAAAAGATTTCTCAAAAGAAAAAGTTCCTGAAGTTGAGTTTTTAGATTTAGAGTATTCTTTAGATTCAAAAAAAATTTTACTTAAAACTAGAGAAAAAGAGAGAATAAGAACCTCGCCTTCGGCAAGAACCTTGATTCCTTCGGAATTAAAATATTGGATTGTTGATTTAGAAAAAATTCCGGTTAATTTAATCTCTCTTGATTTTTTGGGGAGGGATATTGAAAAAATTTCTTTTAACCCAAGAGATTCTCAAAAAATATTTTTTATAAGTAAAAATAGCCTTTTTGAGGCTAATTTTATAAAAAGAGAAACAAATCAAATTTTAGAAAATTTAATAACTTATGAAACTTCCGATAGAAATATATATTTGATTGACAATAATGGATTTTTTTTGAAAACTGACCTTTTAGGCCAAAGCCAAGAAAAGCTTAATTTAGAACCTCTTCCTTTAAAGGAAGAGGTTGAATATCAACTCTGCCTGAAATCACCAAGAACTTTCCTAAAAGAAAATGATATTTTACATATTTTTAATCCAGACTCAAAGAATTTTGAAAAATTTTTTGAATCAATTAAAGATTTTAAATTTTCTCCAGATTTGAAAAAAATGGTTTTTTTTAGTGATTATGAGATTTGGGTCTTTTTTTTAGAAGAAAAATATGGCCAGCCTCGGAAAAAAACCGGAGAAAGAATTTTTTTAACTCGGTTTTCAGAAAAAATCAGGAATTGCTTTTGGTATACTCCCCATTATTTAATATTTAATGCTGGGAGTGTCATAAAAATTGCCGAGATTGATGATCGAGACAGAATAAATATTGTTGATTTAGCAAACCTTCAATCCCCAGAGATATTTTGGAATGAGAGCAATAAAAAACTGTATGTTTTGAGTGATGGAAATTTATATGTTTCCGAAATGTTAATAAAATGAGGGAGTTATTTTTTGATATAAAAGTAGTGAAATTTTCTACTGCTGGATAAATAAAATTTATTTACCTTCACCTGTTTCACCTTGAGTTTCAATTATCTTTTTAAAATTTTCCCAACTAACATCTCCCTCTCCTGTCATCAAACAAATTTCTTTAAACTGACAGTATTGACACTGCCAATTCTCTGGCCATTCTGGAATTCTCGGGGGAATGATATTGGAATCAATTTTTGTTTTAAGGTCAGATAGTACTTTTAAAAGAGATTGGGCTCGATTCGAATCGTAATTAATCAAAAATTCTTTTAATTCTTGAGTGTCTTTATTAACATAAAGCAATATTCCCTTTTTAGGATCTAAATAATGAAGATAAAGTTGAATTTGATCAATATGTTCTTTTTTTGGCTGATTTAAATTTTTAAAAACCATGCTATTCATACTTTTAATATCAAGTATATACAAATCTTTGCCATCGCTAATTACTGCGTCGGCCCTTCCTCTGATTAATTCTCGGGGAGGAATATCTACTTCTGAAGCTACTACATGAGCCTCTTTCGTGCTAAGGAGAGGTTTCATGATAAGGCGATGAATAGAATCACCGTGATCAAACAACCTCAAAACCCTTGCCTCTATTTCTTCTCTGGGGACTTTTTTAAATTTAAAAAATATTGCTCGTGAGCATTTTCCAGCATCAGAAATATAAAAATGATGCTGTTCTCTATCTCTCTGTCTATCCAAATAAAATTTATTAATAAGTTCTTTTAACATAATGGTGTTATCTCTTCTGCCACTGAGGCGCTTTTCTTGCTCGTTTTAATCCAAATTTTTTTCTTTCTCTCATTCGGGAATCCCGAGTTAAGAAACCGGCTTTTTTTAGTCTTTTTCTAAAATAAGAATTAAAAAGAACCAAGGTTCGGGATATCCCGTGCCTTACCGCTTCAGCCTGGGAATGATATCCTCCTCCTTTTACCTTAGCTGAAATTCGAAATCGATCAAGACATTTCATTTTTTTTAAAGCGGCTTGAGCGATTTGCCGAAGTTCAAAGGTAGGAAAATAAATATCAAAAGGTTTTTCATTAACCAAAAATTTCTTTTCTCCTTTTGTGAAAAGGCGAATTCTAGCTACTGCGGTTTTTCTTCGACCAACTGCTTCAAAATATTTTTCTTTCTCAGGTTTAACCTTTGGTTTCTCAACCTTTTTTTTAATTTTTTTTGGCTTTCTCTTTTTAGTTGGCTTTTTCTTTCTGATTGTCTTTTTCTTTTTTATGGTTGACTTTTTAGTTTTGGTCTTTTTCATAAGATTTTAATATTTTCAATCTTTTTATCTGTTTTGCCCTTAATTTATTCTTGGGCAACATTCCAAAAACTGCTTTTCTTAGAACTTTAGCCGGATTCTTTTTAAAAAGTATTTTCAATGGAATTTCTTTCAAGCCTCCAATATATCCTGAATGACGATAATATTTTTTCTGCTCAAATTTTTTACCAGTTAATTTAATCTTTTCAATATTTTTAACAATCACAATATCTCCCATATCTTTTTGGGGTAGGAAATCTCTTTTATGCTTACCACGTAATAAAATTGCAATTTCAGTAGATAGCCTCCCGAGAATTTTTCCAGTGGCATCAATTGTGTGAGTCTTACGCTCCATTATCAAAATAAAATTTTATTTAATTAGTTCTATTATTGCCATCTTCGCCCCATCCGATTTTCTAGGTCCTAGTTTTATAATCCTTGTGTAGCCTCCACCCCTTTCTTTGTATCTCGGAGCAATATCCTCTATTAATTTCTTAACTAATTTTTTTGGAAAAAATCTCAATAATAATCTTCTTGAAGATAGATCTCTTTTTTTAGCTTTAGTTATAAATTTCTCCAAAAATCTGGAAACTTCTTTAGCCTTAGTCTCGGTTGTCTTAATCTTTTCATTTAAAATGAGGGCTCTAGCCAATGATTTTAACAGGGCTTTACGTTGATTGCTTTTACGAGAAAATTTCCGGCCAAGTTTGCGTTTTTTCATTGTTTAAGTTCTAAGTTTAGTTTTTTTAGAACTTTTTTTATTTCTTTCACTCCCTTTTTGCCCATCCCTTCCAGTTTTAATAAATTTTCTTCACTCTTTCTTAAAATTCCACTGATAGTTTTTATATTATTTTTTAACAAAGCATTTTTAGTTCTGATGGAAAATTTTAAATCCTCTACTTTAACTTTAAGTTTCTCAATTTTTTCTTCTTTTTTCACTGGATAGACTTCCTTTGGTTTAAAGGCTTGACTAAACATGGTAAAATGCTGGTTTAAAATTTCTGATGCCCGGTAAAACGCCCATTCAGGAGTAATTGTCCCATCGGTCTCAACTTCCAGGATTAACCGATCAAAATCAGTTCTTTCTCCAACCCGCATATTTTCTACATGAAAACTCACGTTTCTAATGGGAGTAAAAACAGCATCAAGGGTAATCTTTCCTATTTCCAATTTTTCCTTTTTCCTTAATTCTCGGGAAACATATCCTAATCCTTTTTCAATTTGGATTTCCATTTCTAATTCTGATTTTTTATCTGTTAAAGTAGCAATCAGAAAATTCTTGTTGACTAATTCAACCTGGGAAGGTAACTGAAAATCAGAACCTAAAACTTTTTTTTCTCCTTTAACTCTCAAAAATCCTCTCTGGGGTTCATCGGTGAAGATTTTAAATCTTAGTTGTTTCAGATTTAACATAATAGTAATCATGTCTTCTAAAGCACCAGGGATTGTTGAAAATTCATGTTCAACTCCCTTAATCTTCACTTGAGTAACGGCCGCTCCCGACAGAGAAGAGAGTAAAACTCTCCGGAGAGAATTACCAATGGTCACCCCATAATTAGGATATAAAGCCCTAATTTCAAAACGGGCTCGATTTCCTTTTTTTTCAATAATTTTTGGCTGAAGAGGAAGAGAAATCATAGTGGTAATACAAAGTTAATCGCTCGCCCTCTTCCAGCCTTACGGCTGGCGGTCGCCTTCGGCGACCTTCGGGCTCGCTCTTTAAAAACCCTCGGTTTTTAATATTTTCCTATACGGGGAAACCGAAGGGTTTCCCCGACCCCCTTCCGATATTTCAACGAGATCCTGTTATCTTGAATAAAATTCAAAAATTGCTGATATTTCCGCTGGGGGCACAGTTTCCTCAAGAGAAGGTTGACCTATTACTTTTCCTTCTAATTTTTCGACATTTAATTTAAGCCAAGAGGGGGGTTGGTATTTTTTGAGTTTCATCTTGAGATTTTTAAAAAAAATCTTTTTAAAAGAAGATTGAGAGATATCAATCACATCTCCTTTTTTAACTTGATAGCTAGGGTAGTTAACTTTTCTTGAGTTTATCCTGAAATGACCGTGACTGACAAGTTGACGAGCTTGAGACCTAGAGCCGGTCAACCCTAAACGAAAAATTACATTATCTAGACGGCTTTCTAATTTCTTAATAAGAGAAGATTTAGCATCTTCTCTTCCCCGTCTATCCAGGACTTCTAAAATATATTTTTTAAATTGCCTTTCTCTCAAGCCATACCAATTTTTTAATTTTTGTTTTTCCCTTAGTTGTTGTGCATATTCAGAAGGAGCTCTAGTTCTTCTTTTTCTTTTTTGACCTGGCGGATAAGGTCTTTTTATCATTGGACATTTTGAAGTAAGACAACGTTCACCTTTGAGAAACAACTTCACTCCTAGCCTTCTACATATTTTACATTTTGAATTTTGCATAATATCGGGGGGTCCCCGAAATTTGCAAAAGCAAATTTGGGGTATTATTTAGACTCTCCGGGCTTTTGGGGGCCGACAGCCATTATGAGGAATTGGGGTTACATCTTTAATTGAAATAATATCTAAGCCTCGAGCGGCTAAAGATCTAATTGCTGATTCTCGACCAGAACCTATCCCTTTTATTAAAACCCTCACTTTTTCTATTCCTAATTTTTTAGCTCTCTGAACCATTGCCTCAGCTACTTTAGAAGCAGCAAAAGGTGTACCTTTCTTTGTTCCCTTAAAACCAATATTACCGGCACTGGCCCAAGAAAGGACATCTCCCCGGGGATCGGTAAGGGTTATTATAGTATTATTATAAGAAGAGGAAATATAAATTTTCCCCTCGTTAATCTTTTGAGGGGCTCGGATCTTAACTTCTTTTCTTAATGCCGCTTCTACTCTTTCTCTTTCTTTTAGGAGCTCCTCTTCAGTTTTTTTGATAATGCGTTTTTTTCCCATAATTTTAGCTTTTTAGCTTCTTAGCTAGTTAGCTTATTAGTTAAAAAAAATTAAAAATTCTTGAAAGTATTTTATTGGGAAAATTCCTAAAAAGCTAATAAACTACAGTCTAATAAGCTACAGCCTAATAAGCTATTTTACTTCGGTGTTGGAGGTGGTCTCCTTCCCGATCCCACCGTCTTTCTGACATTTCCTCTAACTGTCCTGGTATTAGTTTTGGTTCTTTGTCCTCTAACTGGTAGTCCCTTAATATGCCGAATTCCTCGCCAGCTACCTATATCTTTTAATCTTTTAATATTCATCATTCTCTCCCTTTTAAGTCCTCCTTCAATTTTGTAATTCTTTTCAATAATTTCTTTAAGTTTACTAACTTCTTCAGAGGTCAATTCTGAGGCTGATCTCCCCGGTTTAATTCCGGCTTCAGCTAAAATTCTTCTACTCAAAGGAGGACCTATTCCATAAATATAGGTCAGGGCTATTTCAATTTGTTTTTTCTCTGGTATATTAATACCAGCAATTCTTGGCATATTTTTATTCTAGATACTTGATACGATTTTAAAAATTTACGCACAAATTTCTTCGTGGTGACAGTCACCTTTTTTCAAAGCGAGGGAACCAATTTTTGAACCCTTAGCGAGACTATAATTTTTAGAGACGTTTAGCCGACTTGCGGCCATGGTTTCGCGAGACGAAGAGCAAGGCGGCGTAATACGAGTCAATTTTTCCCGGTGGGAAAAATTGACGTACTCTAAAAATTAGCTTCTCGAACGCCTATCCTTGGCGTTGTTTATGTTTAGGATTTGAACATATCACATATACTCTTCTCTTACGCCTCACAATTTTGCATTTTTTACAAATTTTTTTAACTGATGGCCTAACTTTCATATCATTTTCCTCTATAAACTATTCTCCCTCTTTTTTTATCATAGGGAGTTATTTCTACTGTTACCCGATCTCCCGGTAAGACCTTAATTCGATAAAGTCTTAATCTTCCAGCTAAATGGGCAATTATCTCTGAGTCATCATCTAATCTCACCCGAAAATGGGTACTGGGCAGAGCTTCCAGAACTATTCCAGTTTTTCGGAAAGTTTTCTTAGATTTAGGCATTAGGTAATTTTTTAGAATAGCAAATTACTTAGATTTAGTCAAGATTTAATTTTATCTCAATTTTCTCAATATCTTCTGGGGTAGTCTTAACCCAAAAGGGCCAGAATTTAAGCCTTACTCTAGTAATCTTGGGTTGATCTTCCAAATGTACTTGAGTCTCGGCTAATAATTTTCCTCTTAGAGCTCTCTTTAGAGAAATCACATCAATATCTGAATAAATTTTAGCTGAGAATTCTAAATTTAGAGAAATTTTCTCTGACTCCCAATCTATTGACTCTAATGAATAATCTATTTTTAGACTATCCTCTTGGAATTTTTTATCTTGGGGGAGACGAGAAAGAATAAATTGTTCAGCAAAATAACCAAGATCAGGTTTTTTAAATACTAAGGCCTTGGATTTAATTCTGACCTGAAAATTAAAAGATTGAGCCTCGGCTCCGGCCTCAACTGAAGAAGAAGTATCGACAATTTTTTCTTTTAAAGTTTCGTCTAATAGAATGAAATCCCCACCAATTTTGTTTTTTAAAGATTCTTTAGTCTCGGTGAATAATTTCTCAACCAAAGTATTTTTTGCTCTTTCTAAATCTTCCTCGGTAACCTTGAAGGTTTCTCCTTTGAAACCACCAGTCATTGGAGAAGAAGATTTACCATAAACACTATAATATTGAGGAAGGCCAAATAGGCCAGGGATAGAGAAAGTTGAAGGCTCGATATTATATTCTTCCCCCGGTTGATCGGCTATCACTTCAATATCAATATGGCCTTTGGCTGGTAAAAATATAGTTTTTTTTGAACGAAAGTATAACACTTTTTCCAAAGGAGGCTGAAAACGAGTATTGACTACTAAGGTCTGGGCGAGATGATAATTATTAAAAACTCGAATTTGACCTTTAGCTTTCTCTTCTTTTAAAATCTTGCTTGAAGATGGAAATTCTTGAGAAAAACTTTTTTCTAATTCAAAAATTTCTCCTGAAATAACCTTTGCCCCAAAATCAGATTGATTAACTCTTGAATCAATGGTAATTTTTTCCTTAAAATTTAAAACCTCGGTCTCTAGCCAAATCTCGATTTCTGCTTTAGAGAGAGTAAGAAAGCAAAAAAATCCAATCGAAATCAAAGTAGCTAGAGTGATTATTAGGCCTTTTTTAAAGGTGCTTTTCTGCAAAATGGGAATACTGGCCCGATATTTTATAGGACGTTCTATCTCAATTTTTTTCTCAATTTTCTTCGGTGGGACAATATCAAAAAATTTTTTTGGCATATTATTATGATAGGCAAATTAAAATTGGGGCAGTATCTTGAGGACTATTTAAAATCTGACTTTTATCTTCGATACCTCTCAAATCTTTTGGTAAAACTAATTTTACCTTAGGTTGAGAAATAAAGGGAAAATCTTCCCAATTCCCTCTTTCTAAAATCTCTTGAATTTCAGGTATTTGACTTCCTCCCCCAAAAAGCAAAAAGTTCGATGGTAATAAACTTTTAGTATTAATCAAAGAAATTTTTTTAAAAGTTTCCTTTAAATTTTTGAACCAGATTTGGAGATCTTCAAAAAAAATTCCTTTAACTCTTTTTCTTACTCCCCAAGACAGCATTCCCCGAGAATAGCTGTGTTTCAAGGCCCTGGCACTTCCTAGGCTTAATCCTAAAATTTGAGAAAGTTTTTTAGTGAAATCAATTCCCCCACCTTTAAACTGGGAAATTCCTTCTAGTTTTCCTCTCTTAAATAAAAAAGTTTGGGTCAATTCTCCTCCTACATCAAGGAAAATAGCATTTTCTTTCTTATTTTCAAAAGATATTAGACCTTCTGATTGATGAACTATTTTCAAGATTTTTAAATTTAAATCTTTAAAAATCTTTTTTATATTTTCTAAATAATATTTCGGTGAAAAGGTAGCTAAAATTCTAAAGTCTAAATTTTTGCCTCCCAATTCTAGAACAGAAGGGACTTCATATCCATCAATTTTTATTTCTAGAATTTTTAGATTACAAAAATGAAGATCTTCAGATAAGATTCCAAGTTCTTGGGCAATTTTTTGGGAAAGTTCTTTTTTGGCTTGATTTAAAACTTCTTTTAGAATCTGGCTTTCTTCACTCTTTCTAATAATTTCTTTAGGATTTTTTCTTTTGAGATTTAAAAATAAAATCTCTCCTCTTAAAATATTAGCTGGCAAAGAAAGTAAAAGAGAATTTATCTTTGTCTTGGCTTGAGTCTGGGTTTTTTTGATTGCAATTGATAAGGCTTTTTTTATTGTGCTCTGTTCAAAATCTCTGGAATCCCAAACGCCTAATTGGTCAAAGTATTGAGTAGAGGCTCCGAGGACAATAATTTTCTCACTTTCCTTTCCGCCATAGCCTGCCGGGTGGACAGAAGTGGAAAAAATCAAGGCTTTTATGGCTTCAGTGCCAATATCCAAAGTTAAAAAATGCTCTTTCTGTCTTTGTTTTGGTTTTAAAGAGTCAATCTTCATTTTTATTATATTGAAAAATTCTTAAAGATTCAATAGAAAGAAGTTTTTTATTTCAAAATAGCTCTTATCCTTCTTATGCCGGCGCCTGAAGATTCTTCTTTGATGATTTTAAAAAAACCTAATTCTGAAGTTTCATTAATATGAGGGCCAGCGCAAATTTCTTTTGAAAAATTACCAATGGAATAAACGGTCACAATTTTTGGATATTTTTCTCTAAAAAAAGCCAAAGCTCCTGATTCTAAAGCCCTTTCATATTCCATTTCTTCTTTCTCTATTACTAAATCTTCTTTAATTTTTTGATTAACCAGGTCCTCAACTTTTTTTATCTCTTCTTCGCTGGGTTTCTGAGGATGGGAAAAATCAAAGCGAAGTCTTTTGGAATTAATATCAGACCCCATTTGTTTAACATGTTTTCCTAAAACTTCTCTTAAAGCCCAATGAAGTAAGTGAGTGGCAGTATGGAGTTTTATTGCCTCATAACTAGCACTTTTTCCAATTCCGCCAAATTTCTTTTCAGCCCCAGCTCGAGAAATTTCTCGATGTCTTTTAAAGGCTGCTTTAAATCCCTCGACATCAACTCTTAACCCTTTTTCTTTAGCTAATTCTTGAGTCAATTCTAAAGGAAATCCATAAGTATCAAATAAATGAAAGGCATCAATTCCCGAAATATCTCCTTTTGCTAAAATTTTTTCAAATTGTTTTAGGCCCTTTTCTAAAGTCTTTTCAAATTTCTCCCCTTCATTTTGAATTACAGTTAAGATATCGGTTTGGTTAGATTGAATTTCCGGATAAACATTTTTGTAAATTTCGACCACCTTTTGAGCTAGAGGAATTAAAAAATTTTTTGGTAGATTTAATAATTTCCCAAATCTTATTGCCCTTCTCAAAATTCTTCTTAAAACATATCCTTTCTCTACATTTGAAGGAAAGATTTCCTCTGCTATCAAAAAAACCGAAGCCTTTATATGATCGGCAATGATTCGAGAATCTCGTTGATATTTCATCTTTGTTAATTCTTCTTCAAGGACAATAGAAGGCTTAAAAAGTCTTTCAAAGGAAGAGGGACCACTAATTTCTTTCATTCCGACCATTTTTCCTATTTCAAGAATTATTGGTGAAAATAAATCGGTCTCAAAAATACTCTCTTTTTGCTGCAAAACCATAGCCAATCTTTCCAATCCCATTCCAGTATCTACTCCCTTTTGTTTTAAAGGACTAAGTTTTCCATTTTTATCCTGATAGTATTCGTTAAAAACTAAATTCCAAAGTTCAATAAATCTTCCGCATTGACAATTGGGAAGACAATTTTTGCCTAATTCGCAAGGTTTTTTGGTTAAATCGTAATGAATTTCAGTTGTTGGTCCGCAAGGCCCCTCCAATCCAGTTGGTCCCCAGAAATTATCTTTTTTGCCAAATTTATAAATCCTATCTTGGGGGACACCCAATTTTTTCCAAATCTCTTGGGATTCCTTATCTTCGGGAACATTTCCTTCCCCTCCAAAATAAGTAATCCATAATTTTTCAACTGGAATCTTAAAATTTTTAGTCAAAACTTCTAAAGCGAATTCAACGGCCTTCTCTTTAAAATAATCTCCGAAACTAAAATTTCCTAACATTTCCAGGAAGGTTAAATGACGATTATCTCCTACTTCTTCAATATCTGAGGTTCTAAAACATTTCTGGCAACTAGCAACTTTTTTCCCATAAGGAGATGGTTCTCCTAAATAATATTCCTTGAATTGTTGCATTCCGGCAGTAGTAAATAAAACACTAGGATCTGAAGGTAAAAGAGAAGAGGAAGAAACTATTTTATGAGTCCTTTTTTTAAAAAAAATTAAAAACCCTTGGCGAATCTGAAAAGATTTCATGATTCTAATTTATATTTTACAATTTTAAAAGCCACTTTTAAAGTGGCTTCTATTTATTATTCATCGCCCATTTTCATTAAGCATATCGGTCAGCCACAGTTGAGGCTACAAAAGCTGCTGGTTTAATTTTTGGTTCAAAACCATTGCCGCGAATAAGTCCAGTAACCTCCCTTATCATATCTTTTGTCTGGCCATTCTCACCGACATCAGCATGGATATAACAAAACTGGTAATTTAAAGGATTAGACAGGTTTTTTCCGCCTCCGCCAGAGGCTTCGGCGGATCCACCATAGTTTTTAATGAAGGTGGATATTTTCCCCTCAAAATTTTCTCTCAAAAATAAGGCCAATTGGCAAGAGAGCAAAACTTCTTCTAAAATTCTCTGATGCCAATTATAAAATTTTTTTCTTAAAGATTTGGGATATTTTATCTTTTTAAGAAAAAATCGCCCTCCCTCCCCTACTCTTAAAATAACTACTGCTACCGGGAAATGAGGGTCATCACCTGAAGATGAGTCGCAACCAACAATGATGTCATAAAATTTCTCTGGTTTTTCTCTCATATAATTGAGCATTTCCTCCATTACCTGCTCAATTTTTAAATTTCCCCGAGTTGGATTATAAAAATATCCTTCTAAAAATTTTTCCATGTTAGTTCAGAATATCAAACTGAATGAAAAAGTCAAGATTTTTTGACTGCCTTTATTATTTTAATAAATTCTTGAGGATTTAAAGAAGCTCCACCTATTAAAAGACCGTCCATTCTTGCTTCTTTAATATAGCCTGCTGCATTTTTACTGTTAACGCTGCCTCCGTAAATTATTCGAATTTTCTCAGATATATTACGACTAAAAATTCGGTTTATAATTTTTCGAATAAGTAAACCCATAATCTGAGCTTCTTTAACATCACAGGGTTTTCCAGTTCCAATTGCCCAAACTGGTTCATAGGCAATTACAATATTTTTGATTTCTTTTTTTGAAATTTTTTTAAGTCCTTTTTCAATCTGAGATTTTAAAATATTTTGGGTTTTACCTTTTTCTCGCTCAGTTTTGGTCTCGCCAATACAAAAAATTGGATTTAATTTTACTAATATCGCTTTTTTCATTTTTTTATTTATCACATCATCGGTCTCACCAAACCACCTTCTTCTTTCGGAATGACCCAAAATCACATAATCACATCCTAGATCCTTGAGCATTAAAGATGAAATTTCCCCAGTAAAAGCTCCTTTTTCTTCCCAAAAACAATCTTGCGAGCCGGAGGCGAGTCCGCCGAAGCCCGCCTTTCGGCGGGCGGAGGTGGAAACTCCTAAAATTGATAAATAAACAAAAGGTGGGCAAATTACCACCTCAATATTTTTAATATTTTTTATTCTTCTTTTCAGGGAATTAAAAAGTTTCTTTGCTTCAATTAAAGTTTGAGGGTTACACTTCCAATTGGCGACAATTAGTGGTTTCATCTCACTTTCTGTTTTCTTAAATACTCAGCCGCTTTCTCTGGTTCAATTGTTGAAATCTCCATCCCCGCTCCGAGTTCAAAACCGGCTAAGATCGCTGTCTTTGGTAAAAATGTAAAATGCCAATGATAAAATTCATAATTTCTTCCGTCACAAGGGGCAGCATGTAAATAGAAATTATAAGCAGGGTCATTTAAGGCCCTGTAAAGTTTTCCCAGGGCTATTTTAAATGCCTCAGCTAAGGTCCATTTTTCTCTTTCTTTTATTCTTTCAAAATAAGCCGAATGTTTTTTTGGAGAAATTATAACCTCAAAAGCAGCCTTTGAAGCAAAAGGGCAAATAACCAAAAAATCTTTATTTTCAAAAACAACTCTTTCTTTACTTTTTCTTTCCCATTTATTCATCCGACAATAAATACATTTTTTTTGAGCCCTAAAATATTTTCCAGAATTCAAGAGAGCTTTTTTAAGATCAATGTCAATAAGAGGAGTAGTAATAATCTGAGAGTGAGGGTGGCCAATCGAAGTTCCAGCCTCAACTCCATGATTGTGAAAAAGAGAAATATAATTAACGAATTTCTTTTTCATTAACCCCAAATATCTTTCCTGGTAAGCATCAATTACTTCTTTAATCTGGTCTATTGAGAATTGAGCTAATGATTTTTTATGATCTCGCGTAATTACCACCTCATGAAAACCTACTGCTTGGATTCTTTGATATAACCCTCCCTCAATACTTTTGCCCAATCTAGGTGAGGGGGTAAAGGCCGGAAATTTATTAGGAACAACAATAAGTGTCCAACTTTTGGGAATACCTTTATTTAAAGGAATTTTTTTACCATGAGAGAAAATAAGGGTAGGTTTTTCTAATTTATTAATCCGGCAGAAAGGACAATCTTTCCGGGGAACTTCTTTTTCTATTCTCCTCTCTCTTTTGAAAGTTTCTGGTCTTCTTGCCCGGCCTGTGGCAATAACCACCCAGTGCTTGGAAGCTAAATCAAAACGAAGTTCTGAAGGAAATTTAATTTTTTTGTTTTTAGCAGATTTTTTGGAAAAAGGCATAGAATTTTTAACGATATTTACCAAATAACATATTCCGTCTTATTTTAATTAAATCAAGGCCCATTTTTACCATATTTTTAAATTTGACCTTGCTTTCGGGATCATTTATCCATAAAACTGGAATTTCTTTAATTTTGTAACCTAATCTTTTGGCAATTACTAAAATTTCCGGATCAAAAGCGAAGCGATCAATTTTGCATCTAGGAAAAATATCTTCAACTGCTTTTTTTGTAAATCCCTTAAAGCCACATTGACTATCTAATATTTCCCAGGTGCCACAGATTATTTGAGTTAATAATCTGAAGAAATTTCCTAAAAATCTTCTAAAAAGTGGCTGGGGTGGATCTAAAACTGCCCCTTTTATATCTCGAGATCCAATAACAATATCATAACCCTCTTTAAAATAGGGCCACATTTTCTCAACCTGATCAATTGTAGTTGAGTTGTCAGCATCAGTAAAAATCCGATATTCTCCAATAGCCTCTAACATTCCCTGGCGAACTCCAAATCCCTTGCCCTTATTCTCTTTAAAATCAATTATTTTTAGATTTTTTATCTCAGCCATTAGGTTTTTAACAACTTCAACTGTTCTATCGGTTGATCCATCAGAAACAACAATCATTTCATAATCGTAATCTTGCTCCTTCAAATATTTATTAATCTCTCGCAAAGTCTTTGGCAATCTTTTTTCCTCATTATAGGCGGGGATAATAACAGAAAGATACATAAGTTTATTTAATTATAACACTTTTGAAATACAAAACAAAAAGTGCGAAAATTTACTTTAATTTTGTTAAAATTTCTCCTCCTTCTTTTGTTACCACTATTGTATGTTCAAAGTGGCAAGATATTGAACTATCAGCAGTTTCCCAGCCATAACTATCTTCTGATTTTTTTATTTTCCAGTCCCCTATTGTTACCATTGGTTCAAGGCAAAATGCCATTCCTTCTTTAATTTCCGAACCTGTTCTTCTTTTACCATAATTCAAAATTTGAGGATCTTCATGTAAATTTTTGCCAATTCCATGACCACAAAGATCCCTAATGACGTTAAATCCCTGAGACTCTACATATCTTTGAATGGTATTTGAAATATCACCAATTTTATTTCCTGGCCTTACTTTTTTAATTCCTCGTTTTAAAGCCTTTTTTGTTATCCGAATCAATCTTTGAATCTCAGGATTAACTTTACCCACCGGAACAGTAATAGCCATATCAGTATGATATCCTTTGAAAAAATTTCCGAGATCAAGAGAAATAATATCTCCTTTTTTCAAGACTCTATTTTTAGGGGCAACATGGACAATTTCTTCATTTACTGAAGTACATAAACAAGCCGGAAAATCTTGATATCCTTTAAATGAACATTTTGCTCCCAATTTTAAAATCAGGGTCTCTGCGACCCTGTCTAATTCTTTGGTGGTGATACCTGGTTTAATCAATCTTTCCAATTTCTTCATAATTTTTGCCAAGATTTTACCACCTTCTCTCATTATTTCAATTTCCTCTTTTGATTTTATACTAATCATCGGCGAGATAACATGTTTTCTACGATCGTAGAAATTATATTACAGCTATTTTAGAGTTTTTAAAATATCTTTGAAAACTTTCTCGACTGATTGTTCGCCATTGACTTTTTTAACCCTTAAACCTTCTTTTTTGAAATAATCAATCAATGGGAGGGTTCTTTCTTGGTATTCTTTCAATTTCATTTTAATCACTCTTGGACTACTATCTTCACGAAATATTAATTTTGAACCATCAAAAGGGCAGACTTTCAATTTAGCAGTTTCTTTAGTGTACAAAATTGAATGGCGCATTAATTGGCAAATTCTTCTCTTGGTATTTCTCCAAATCGATTCTTTCTCACCTAATTTAATCAAAATTATTTTAAAATTAGAATTTCCATACAATTTTTTTAAAAGGGAGGTAATCTCTTTTCCTTCATAAAGAGTTTTGGGAGAACCAGAAATTGCTATCCCCTCTCCTTCTTTAGCTAATTCTTTAATCTTGTTTTTTACCCAAAAAGTGATTAATGGAGGACTCATCCATTTTCCTGATTTTCTTAATTTTTTTTCTTCTGAGAGAAAATATTTTTTTCCTTTGACTTTTACAAAATCACCCTTTTTAGCCTTCAATAAATTGGCCACAATAATCTTACTTGTCTCTAAATGATAAAGGTTTAATTTTTCTGTCAAAAGTTCAGCTTGGGTCCCCTTACCAGAACCCGGTGGTCCAAGTAAAATTATGACTAATTGATTTTTGATTTTTTTAGAACGTTTCATATTCTCTCATCTCTAGTTGAGCTTTAATTTGACGCATAGTTTCCAAAACCACTGAAACGACAATAAGTAAGGCCGTCCCTCCAATTAAAAACTGAAAGACCATGACTTTAGTTATTCTCCCAATAATTGACGGCATTACGGCGATTGTTCCTAAAAATAAAGCTCCAATAAGCAATACCCGATTTAAAATATAAGATAAAAAGTTAGCGGTGGAAGTCCCTGGCCGAATTCCTGGAACAAACCCACCCATTTTTTGAAGATTTTCAGAAACAGTCTTTGGATCAAAGGTTACAGCGGTATAAAAAAAAGTAAAAGCACAAACTAATAAAAAGTACAAAATTCCATAAGTCCAGGGGTTCTGGAAAAAGTTTCCTATAGCCTGGGCTATCTGACCAATGGTTCCACCAGCTCCGGCTAAAAAATTAGCAATCATTCCTGGAAAAGTTAAAATAGATAAGGCAAAAATTATCGGCATTACTCCAGCCGGATTAACATTCAGGGGTAGATAGGTTGAAACTCCTCCATAAAGGCGCATCCCCCTAACTCTTTTAGCATAAGAAACAGGAATGTTTCTTCTAGCCTCACTAACCAAAACCACTCCAGCAATAATAAGTAAGGCCATAGCAAAGAAGAATAAATAGGCCGGAATCCTGGTCAGATCACCAGTAATTATCATCTGGCGGATATCAACTATTACCTGGCCGGCATTAGCTGGAAAGTCAGCAATAATTCCGGCAAAAATTAAAAGGGAAACCCCATCGCCAATCCCTTTTTCAGAAATTAACTCTCCTAACCACATCAAAAATATGGCTCCGCCAGTAATAGTTAAAATTGAAGCGAAAAGTAAAGTAGGAGAAAGGGTTCCAATTACCTCCTGTCTTTGAAATAAAGCAAGCATTGCATATCCCTGCAAAGCTGCCAGAGGAACAGTCAGGATCCTTCCATATTGATTGAATTTCTGACGTCCGGCCTCCCCCTCTTCTCGGTAAATTCTTTCCAATTGAGGAAAAATCATGGTTAAAAGTTGTAAAATAATAGTGGCAGTAATGTAGGGCCCCAATCCTAACATCACAATTGAAACTTTCTCTAAAGCACCACCAGTAAAGACATTTAAAATCCCGAAAATTTGAAATTGTTCAAAAAAATTTCTTAAATTCTCGGTACTAATCCCGGGTATAGGGATATTAGCCATTAAACGGAAAACGGCAAAAATCCCCAAAACAAAAAGGATTTTATTACGTAAATCTCTTATTTTAAAAACTTGAAGAATTTTTTGAAACCACATACCTTTTACTTCGTAAAAGAAATATCAAATTCCAAATCACAAATTCCAAATAAATTCAAAATTCCAATGGCCAAAATTCTAAACAGTTTGTAATTTGAGATTTGGTGCTTGGAATTTGTTTGTTATTTGATGCTTGGTGCTTGGAATTTATTTTATGGTACCTCCGGCCTTTTCAATTTTTTCCTTTGCACCCTTTGAAACTCCGCACCCTTCAATAACTAAAGCTTTTTTTAATTCTCCTTTCCCTAAAATTTTCACCCCTGGTATCTTTCCTTTTATTTTACGAATTAATTTCTTTTCCAGCAAGATTTGAGGATTGATTTTTTCATTTACCTTAAATTTTTTTCCAAGAACCTCAATATTAATTATTACTGATTTTAATTCTTTTCCCTTAAATTTATATCCCCTTAACTTTGGGTATCTTTTTATAAATTCTCGAATAGCTGGTTGTAATTTTCGACCAGATCTTGCTTTCTGGCCCTTCATTCCTCGACCAGAATAAGTTCCTCTTTTTCCTCCCCGACCTATTCTCTTTGGTCGCTTTTTCTTGTGGATAGGTTTTAATTGGTGTAACTGCATTTTTTATTTTAATCTTAATTTTTTTAGAGCTTTTATAGTCGCTCTGGCATTATTTAATTTGTTCCCAGTTCTCCCTAAAATTTTTGAGGAAATATTTTTGATTCCAGCTAAATTACAAATAACCCTAACCGTTCCTCCAGCCACCAATCCCCTTCCTTTTCTTTGAGGTTTTAACAAAACCCGAGCCGGCCCGAATTTGGAAGTCACTTCATGAGGAACAGTCTCATTAACAATTAGAACCTCAATTATATTTTTTTTGGCCAGCCTTGTTGCTTTCTTAATTGCCTGAGCAACATCTGACCCTTTAGCCACTCCCACCCCAACTTTTCCTTCTTTGTTTCCAACTACTACTACTGCTCGAAACCGAAAATGCTTACCTCCGGCAGATACCCGAGTAACTCGAGCCAAATCGAGTAATTTTGATTCAAACTCCTTAATTGTTTTCTCTTTTTCAACTTCTTTTGCCATAATAAAAACTTAAAATTTCAATCCCCCTTCTCTCGCTCCTTCTGCCACTGCCTTCGTTCTCCCGTGATATTTATATCCTCCCCTATCAAATACTACCTTTTTAATTTTTTTCTTAAAGGCTTTTTTAGCAATTAGTTTTCCTACCTCAAAAGCGATGCCAACTTTTCTTGTTAAGGGTTTTTTAATTTCTTTAGCTTTCGGAGACCCCTCCTGGCGGGAGGGTGATGGGCTGGCTGTAGCCTTTTTAATTTTTGTTTTTTGTTTTTTTAATTCTAAATCACTAGTTGCAACTAAAATATGGCCTTTTTCATCATCAATTAATTGAACATAAATATGTTTTTGTGATCTAAAAACACAAAACCGAGGTCTAGTGGCTGTTCCCCATATTTTAGCTCTCACTCGCTTGTGACGTCTAACTTTTTTCTCACGTTTTATCTTTGTTTTCATATAGCTCAGATTTTTAATTCGGATTATTTTACATTCCTGTTGTTATTACCCTCTTTCCTACTTTTCTTCTAATTACTTCTCCTACATATCTAATTCCTGTTCCTTTATAGGGTTCGGGTGGTCTGACTTTTCTTATTTTAGCAGCGATTTGAAAAACTTTTTCTTTATTGATTCCAGAAACAGAAATTATATTTTTTTCAACTGAGAATTTAATTCCTTCGGGAACCTTTATTTTAACTGGATGAGTAAAGCCAACTTTTAAAACTAAATCATTATCTTCTAAAACAACACGATATCCCAAGCCTTCTAGTTGTAATTTTTTCTCGTAACCTTCGGTTACACCTTTTATATGGCTAGCCAGAAGGGCTCGAGTCAAACCCCAAAAGGCTTTGGTTTTTTTAGTCTCAATCTGAGGAGAGATAAAGATCTTTTCCTCTTTTACCTCTACTTTAATTTCCGGCCGAATTTCCTGAAGGATTTCGCCTCTAGGGCCCGTGATTTTAACTCGCTGCTCTTTAATTTCAACCTCTACTTTCTCAGGTATTAATATTGGTTTTTTTCCAACTCGAGACATAATATTCTTTTATTTAAGCGAGGGAATCAATTTTTATGGACCATCCGCAGCGAGTTGGCATGGTCTCGCCGCAGAGCGGCGAGCAACTCGCGAGGACATGAGCCTGATCCTCGCTGGGGGTCAGAGCGTGTCCTAAAAATTGGATTCCCGAAGCGCCCTACCATATTTCACAAATTACCTCTCCTCCTAATTTCCTTTTTCTCGCCTCTTTATTAGTCATTAAACCCTCAGGGGTAGAGATAATAGCTATTCCATATCCTCCTTTTACTCTCTTAATTTTTTTAAATGGCAAATAAATTTTTTGACCGGGTTTAGAGATTCTTCGCAAACCAGATATTGCGGGAGTTTTATCATCGTATTTTAAAGTAATTTCAATAAATTTTCTTACTTTTCTACCTTTTCTCTCAACTTTTTCAATAAATCCTTTTTTTTCAAAAATTTTAGCTATCTTATATTTCAAATTAGAAAAAGGAATATTAACCGTAGGATGTAAAACGGCTTGGGCATTACGAATTCGATTTAACATATCGGTTATAGGATCGGTCATATTCTTTTTACCAACTTGATTTTTTAACTCCAGGAATTAATCCCTGATTTGCCATTTCTCTAAAACAAATTCGGCATAAACCAAATTTTCTCATATATCCCCTTTTTCTCCCACACCTAAAACAGCGTAAAATTTTTCGAGTTGAAAATTTGGGCTTTTTCTTAGATTTAACAATTTGAGCTTTTACTGCCATTGGTATTACATAATTAATCGCTCGCCCTCTCCAGAACAAAGTTCTGGCGCTCCCCGCCCAGGGCGGATCGCTTCGGGCTCGCTCTTTAAAAACCCTCGGTTTTTAATATTTTCCTATACGGGGAAACCGAATGGTTTCCCAGATGGGGCTTTCCGACTCAACCCGCTTCGCAGGTTTCGCGGAGAAGCCTCGCGCCTTGACCGACCCCCTTCCGATATGGGGTGTTATGAAGATTTAATTGGGAATCCCATTAATCTTAATAGTTCAATTCCTTCTTCCCGAGTCTTAGTAGTAGTCACAACGGTTATTTCAAATCCAAAAATATTTTTGACTTTTTCTGGAGATATTTCAGGGAAACAAATATGTTCTTTAATAGCAATAGTTAAATTCCCTTCTTTATCAAATGATTTTAAATTAATCCCCTGAAAATCTCGAGACCTAGGAAGACCAATATGAATTAGTCTTTCTAAAAAATCTGTCATTCTCTTTCCTCTCAGCGTCACTCGAGCTCCAATCGGCATTCCCTGACGAATTTTAAAGCCGGAAATTGATTTTCTTGCTCTTCTTAATTCTAGATGCTGTCCAGTGATTAAAGCAAGGTCATTTGAGATAGCTTCATAAATTTTTTTTTGTTCTTCTGAGGTTTTTCCAAAAATTTTACTACCAAATCCGGTGTTAATCACCACTTTCTCAATCCTGGGAACAGCCATAGGGCTTTTATATCTGAATTTTTGAATCATCTGGGGAACGACCTCTTTTTTATATTTTTCTTTTAAGGAAAGCATATTTTAGAATTAGATTTCTTTTCCACATTTCTTACATATCCTTATTTTTGATTTCTTATTTTTGCCGCTCGATTTCATTGAGCGCCCGCTTCGCCTCGGCGAAGACGAGGCGAGAACCTCCCGCCCACTTAGGCGAGGCTCGCCCACTTTGTGGGCGGCACCTCTTTGAGGCGGGATTTTTGATATTACTTTATAACCTATCCTGGTTGCCTTTCCGCATTTTGAACAAATGAGTTTTACATTGGAAACAGGAATAGGGGCCGGCAGTTCTATAATTTGACCTTTTTCCTCTGTCCTTCTTGGTTTAATATGTTTTTTTCTTAAATTAACTCCTTCAACTAAAAGTTTTTGCTCTTCGGGAAAAGCCTTTAAAACCTTACCTTTCTTTCCTCGATCCTTTCCAGAGATTACTAATACTTGATCATCTTTTTTAATTTTCATATTTAAACTAGTTCTTCAGCCAAGGCGGCTACCTTCTCAAATCCTCTTTTTTTTAATTCTCTTGCTACTGGACCTGAAACTCTTCCTCCTTTGGGATCTTTTGTCTTTCCCTCAAGTATAACAATAGCATTATCATCAAAAGAAATATAACTACCATCTGGTCGCCGGTAGGGTTTTTTTTGTCTAATAATTACTGCTTTAACTATATCGTGTTTCTTCACTTGCCTTCGTGGTTCGGCCTCCTTTACTGTACCAACTATAACATCCCCAATTTGAGCATATCTTCTACGAGTACCACCCAAAACTTTAAAGCACTGAACAATTTTAGCACCAGTATTATCAGCTACTTTTAACATTGTCCGAGGTTGAATCATAAATTCATTTTAACATCTAAACATTTAAGCATTTAAGCATTTCGGATTTTGTTTTGTTTAAATGTTAGTGTGTTTGAATGCTTAGATGATTTTTTTTATTACCATCCATTTCTTTTCTTTACTTAATGGCCGACATTCCTCAATTATGACCTTATCCCCAACCTTATATTCGCCTTTTTCATCATGGGCTTTATATTTTTTGTGAATCTTGTATCTTCTTTTATATTTTGGATGCTCTTTGATTCTTTCAATCTTTACTACCACTGTCTTTTGCATCTTATCAGAAACTACAGTTCCTATTAATTGACGTTTAGGCATAGTGATATTACAAAGTTAATCGCTCGCCCTCTTCCAGCCTTACGGCTGGCGGTTGCCTTCTCGCCTTCGGCGACCTTCGGGCTCGCTCTTTAAAAACCCTCGGTTTTTAATATTTTCCTATACGGGGAAACCGAAGGGTTTCCCCGACCCCCTTCCGATTTAGGTTGTTATCCGTTGGCTTTCTCTTTTAATGTAGTTAATATTCTAGCAATTTCCTTTCTCAAATATCTAATTTCTCTAATATTTTTTACCTTACCAGAGGATAAGTCGAAGCGAAGTTGCCTTAATCTTTCTCGACGCTCTTTAAGAATTTTTGGAAGTTCGGCTTTTGATTTTTTCCTCAATCCATTAATCTTCATTTTATCTTTTAATGAATTTTGTTTTCACTGGTAATTTATCACTGGCTTTTCTAAATGCCTCTTTAGCCTCTTCTTCGGTTATCCCGTCTATCTCAAAAATAATTCGGCCAGGTTTTATAGGAAAAACATAATGGTCAACACTCCCTTTTCCCCCACCCATAGGAACTTCGGTTCCTTTTCTGGTTACAGGTTTATGTGGAAAAATCCTAATCCAAAGTTTCCCTCCTTTTTTTAAATATCTAATAATAGCTCTTCTGGCTGCCTCAATTTGTCGAGAACTAATCCAACGAGTTTCTAATGACTTTAAACCGAAAGCTCCGAAAGCCAGCTCAGCTCCTCGAGTTTCAATACCTCTTGAACGACCCTTCATCCATTTTCGATGTTTAACTTTGCGTGGTATTAATATAGCCATAGTGGTAATACATAACCAATCGCTCGCCCTCTCCCAGCCTTACGGCTGGCGCTCGGCCTTTGGCCTCGCTTCGGGCTCGCTCTTTAAAAACCCTAGGACGGGAGTTTCCGCAGAGCTAAGAACTCTCGCGTCCCTTCGGTTCTTAATATTTTCCTATACGGGAGAACCGAATGGTTTCCCAGACGGGGCTTTCCGACTCAATCCG
>JAHCRE010000007.1 GCA_020148145.1 Patescibacteria group bacterium
AGGGTTGATTCTGTGATGTTGTAATCTATCTCGTTTAGTGTGTTTAATACCTTGTTTATGGTATTTTTTTTCTGGATATTTTGAGAGAAGTATCCAAAAATCGCTGTCATTTTTTTTTATCTCACTTCGTTTTCTTGATTTTTGTTACTACCCATATACTTTTTACTTGTTTTAATAGAATAATAAAAATTTACTATATTTATATATATTACTATTTAATATAAATCTCTCCTTTTTATCTTGCAATTTTCCTCCAAATGCTTTCATTGTTTTCTACCATCGTTTTTCATTTTCTGATATTCTTTTTTTGATATCACCACTCTTTTTTTCCCAGATTCTCCAACAGCAATTTCTTCTACAAGTTTTACTGTAACCTTCATACTTTTATCAGTTAAATCAAAAATATATTTTTTAATGTCATTTAGCTTCTCTTTTGTCATCATATTAGTTGGAACAATTTTTAATAATAATTCATCATCATTAACCTGAATAACTTGATATTGTCTAATATATCTATGCAAATGTTCAAATGGTACATTAATTAATCCACTTGAAATTTCCTTTTTGTTTGGAGTTATAATTATATCTGTTATTCTCCCATGGATTTCTTTAACCATTGGTAGATTATTTCCACATTTACACAATCGATTCGACAGTAGTGCTGCGTCACCTATCTTGTATCTGATAAAAGGGAATACATAATTATTCAAGTTTGTAACAATGATCTCTCCAGTTTCGTTGTTCTTTGCATATCTTCCACCCTTTAAATATTCAAAATAATAGTTATAGATATCCATATGATATCCATTTTGAAATTTACATTCAGATCCCATACGCATACATTCAGAGGCACTATAATCCAAATAGACAGGGCAATTGAAAATTTTAGAGATAAAACCTCTTTGTTGTTTAAGTAAACCCTCCCCAATAGTAATTACATACTGCATGTTTAACGTAGTGTTACAACTGGAGAGATACCCTGCAAGCGATAAAATCGATGACGAATATCCATATATACTTTCAATTTTGTTCTCTCTGATTATTCTAACAAGGTCATTAATATTTTTACGTATAATATTATGTGCATTTATGCCAATAATTTCTGAGAGAAACAAGTATTTTAGACGATCCCGTCCTCTTCTTGGAATGTTCGCTTTTAAATTCTTGACTTCATTTCTTGGTTCTGTCTTTATTTCCATCTCATTTATCTTCTTGAATGGATTGATTCCCATCGATTCTTTATTTAGTACATAAGCTGCAAATAAATATGGGCTTTCCCTAATTCTATCAACATAAAATTTAAATGGTTCACCTGAAGAACCAGAAGTACAAGACACAATACAATCTTTTTCATCAGTGTCCTTTGATATAATTTTTTCAAAATATTCTCTATATGTTTTTTTTTCAGTCGTCGGAAGTTTCAACATATCCGCTGGTTTTTTTATATCATTAGGTTTTAGATTTACGGATTCAAAATAATCTCTATAAAATTCATTGTTATTAAAAACATAATCTAGGAGTTTTTTAAGTCTTTCCCATTGAATTTTTTTAATTTTGCCTAAAGGAAGTTTTCTAATATCTCTTTGTATCTGTAAATTATTATTTTTGAAAAACTTCCAGTAGTTTTCAAGGATGATTTTCATTTTTCTCTCTACTTTTAATTTATTTATATTAGGTTATATATTATCTATTCTTATTATATCATTATATATTAATTTTAATTATCCTATTCATATCAAATCTTTCTTAGACATCCGCAAACTTTTCTAAAAACAACTCAAATGTTACTAACAAACCCAATAATGTAGCATAGTTCTTTTTTCCCTTCAAATGTAATTTCCATATCTTTTCAATATAATCCTTATTAAAATACTCTCTTCCTACGACCTTATCGATCACGTGCCTTAAGAAATCCTTATATTCCTTATTTGTCCGAAGGAAATCATC
>JAHCRE010000008.1 GCA_020148145.1 Patescibacteria group bacterium
CTAATTCTCCTATTTTTTCTTGAAGTTCTTTTGTTCTTTGTTTAACCTGTGTATCTAAGCTTTCAGCTAATTCTTTTAATTCTTTAGTTCTGGCTTCAATTTTTATTTCAAGAGTAGCTTTTTCTTCCTCTAGGCTCTTTTTGACACTAACTAACTCTCTTGCTCTTTCTTTAAGTAGGTCAGTAAAAATATTAGCAACCATTCCAATAAAATAAAAAGTGAGTACTGAAAATAAAAGACTAACAATTATGTAATTTAAATTTTGATAAAGATTAAACCCTAAATCAAAAAAGGGCTTAAAGGGAATAATGTTGAAATAGGGCAAAAGTACTACCAGAGAATAATAAATACTGACTGCCGAACAAACTAAAAGGGCTCTTTTTTTAGAAAAGATTATATTTGTAAAAACAATGGGAAATAAATAAAATATAGCTCCCATCCACTCCACACCTCCTATATTGTAAAACATCAGGCTCATCAAGGGCAGTTCTACCAGTATGTCGTAGCTTAAATATAAATTATTTAAGCCAGAGGCAGTGTTTTGTTTTTCTACTAAAAATCTGAAAATAAAATTAGAAATAAGCCAAACAATTAGTGAAAAAATTACCCAATTTAGTTGCTCTGGCTTGACAAAAGAAAGCAGACCCATTGCCCGGACAGAAATAACTCCAATTAAAAATATAATCAAAGTTCCTTCTCTTAGTCCAAAAGTTGCTTTAATCCTAGTTAAAATATCTTCAAATTCTTCTTTTTCTTTGTTCATATTTTTATTTTACCATAATTTTAATTCTCTTTTAACTTCTTTATTTTCGACCTCTGGCAGTCGCTTAATTAAACTATAAAATTCAAAATTTTTAAGAATTTGGGTTGCTTTTTCTCTATCAAAATTTTTCCAGCGACATTTCTCTAAATTAAAATCAATTGGCGCATCCTTTCTTATTGTAACTAACATCCTTGAAAGAAAAGCCTGGTCTTTAAATTTTAATAATATTTCTTTCAATCTACTCTTTAATTTTTTTGCCTGATCTGTTTTTCCCTCCAGTTCTTTATAAAGATTCTCAATACTTCCAAATTTTTTAATTAAAAAAATAGCAGTTTTCTCGCCTACACCAGGCACTCCGGGAATATTATCTGAAGGGTCTCCTTTTAGTCCCTTGAAGTCGGGAAGTTGCTCGGGCGATATTCCCTGATATTTCTCTTTAACTACTTCTTTGTCATATAAAATAGTTTCTTTAAGTCCTTTTCTTAGAGTATAAACTTTAGTATGAGGATCGACTAATTGTAAAGTGTCTAAATCACCTGATAAAATAATAGTTTCAATTTCAGGTATTATCTGTTTCTTAGGGGCTAATTTAGAAATAGTGCCAATAACATCATCTGCCTCAAAGCCTTCCTTTTCAAAAATAGAAATATTAAAGACTTTTAAGATTTCCTTTACTTTTGGAATCTGATTATATAGTTCTTCCGGAGCCTTTGGTCTGGTAGCCTTGTAATCTTTGTATTTTTCATGACGAAAAGTAGGTGAGGGTAAATCAAAGGTGGCAGCAATGAAATCTGGTTGAAGTTCTCTTATTGCTTTTAAGAAAACTAATAAAAATCCATAAATAGCATTGACTAATTCTCCTTTCTTGGTAGTTAAGGATGGCAAGGCATGATAGGCTCGATGAATTAAGGCATTGCCGTCAATAATAATTAAACGCTTTTTAGGGGCCCGCTCTTGCGGGAGGGTGGTGGGTGGGTTGGAGTCCATTTTTTTATTTTAACACAATTTTTCTTATATTCTTGCCCTCAAACTTAAATTTCAAGGTTAATTTATCTCCAGGTAGAATTTTCTCAATTTTATCTGCCCATTCAATAGCAACAATATTTTTAGGATTAGAAATAATTTTTTTAAATCCTAAATTTAAAATTTCCTTTGGTTTCTCAATCCGATAGCAATCAATATGATAGAAATTTTTAAATTTTGAATTCCTAATTTTAAACCTCTTCAAAATTAAAAAAGAGGGGCTTAAAATTTTCTCTTTTATTCCCAGGCCTTTGGCAAATCCTTGCAAAAAAGTGGTTTTTCCCCCTCCTAAATCTCCTTCTAAACAAATCGAGAAGGCTTTTTCTCCAAGAGAAGTTTTTAAGATCTCTTTAGCTAAAATTTCTCCCAATTTTTTAGTCTGAAAAGAAGAAGTAGTTAAAAATTTGACCATTTTAAAAGAATAAGATATGCTGAAATAATTTAAAAGATTATCTATTTATATTTTAATTGATGGAAGAGATTTCTTCAAAAATTACTGGGGAAGTGATAATTCCTCCAACCACCCTGAACGAAGTTAAAGAAGAGGTAAAGAATATTCTTGATTTTAAGAAAAAAATTGAGAAATTTTTAACCAAAAAGGTTACCGAGCTCCTGGAAGTCATTTTAGGGGGAGCAATAAATCTTGATTCCTCAGATATTCATATTGAACCAGAAGAAGAGCAAGCTAAGCTTAGAACGAGAATTGATGGGGTTTTACATGATGTAATGACTTTAGATTTAAAAATATATAAAACTCTTCTTTCTCGAATTAAACTTCTTTCCGGAATTAAACTCAATATCACTGACCGACCACAAGATGGTCGTTTTACTATTTTAATGGAGAAAACGACAATCGAAATTAGGGCCTCGACCTTACCGGCTGAATATGGAGAATCAATTGTTCTTAGACTTCTAAATCCAAAGAGTCTAATTGAAATTGAGACATTGGGTCTGAGAAAAGACTTAGTAGAAATATTTAAAAAGGAAATTAAAAGGCCAAATGGGATGATTATTGTTACCGGACCTACCGGCTCTGGAAAAACAACCACTCTCTATGCTGTTTTAAAAAGAATTAATAAGCCAGAAATCAAAATTATTACTATTGAGGACCCGGTCGAATATCACCTTAAAGGACTTTCTCAAACTCAAGTGGATTCAGCAAAAGGCTATGATTTTGCTAAAGGACTAAGGTCTATTATGAGGCAGGATCCAGATGTGATTTTAGTAGGGGAGATTAGAGACTTAGAAACAGCTGAAATTGCTCTTCAGGCCGCTTTAACCGGCCATTTAGTCTTCTCTACTTTACATACTAACGATGCTGCTGGAGCAGTGGCTAGGCTTGTTGATTTAGGGGTTCGTCCTATTTCTATTGCCCCAGCAATAAATATGGTCGTTGCCCAGAGACTACCCAGAAGAATCTGTAAAAAATGTGTCAAATTTGTTTCTCCCTCTCCAATTGATTTAAAAAAAATAAAAAAGGGGCTGACAGGAGTCCCAAAAAAGATTTTGCCTCTCTCTTTTACTAATCCTAACCTGAAAATTCCTCAGGCAAAAGGTTGTAAGGATTGTAATTTTACTGGCTATCGAGGCCGAATTGGAATTTATGAAACATTTTTAATCGATGATGAGATGGAAAAATTTATATTAACTTCTCCCTCCATTGTTGCAACGAGAGAATTGGCAATAAAAAAAGGAATGGTCTTAATGCATGGGGATGGGTTAATAAAAGTTTTAGAAGGAATCACCACCATAGAAGAGGTGGAAAGAGTAACCGGAGAATAAAAACCCCACACCATATGAAGCACTGCGCTTCGCGCAAATAAAATGAAATCTGTGCTTCATTGGTGGGGGATAAAATAGCCCTGGAGCTGGGGGCGATGAAGGCTTTAGTCTTAGAACTTAAAGTTTAGAATTTTTCCGAGGAGCGGTCTCGCTCTCGCCAGACCGTCCAACTAAGAGAAATTCCCACCCCCAGCTCCAGGGTTACAGTTTAATTCTAGCAAATTATGAAAAATTTGTCAAGACCTACTTCTCCAATCAAAACCCCTGAGGATTATACCTTAGATTTAACTCTAAGACCTCAAGCCTGGGACGAATATATTGGTCAGGAAAGAATCAAAAAAAATATCAAGATAATCATTGAGGCGGCCAAAAAGAGAAATCAATCGCCAGACCACCTTCTTTTATATGGAAACACTGGATTGGGAAAGACAACTTTAGCCTATCTTATTGCTAAGGAAATGGGGGTAAATATAAGAGTTACTTCAGGACCGGCTATTGAAAGAGCCGGAGATTTAGCAGCAATTTTGACTAATTTATCTGAAGGAGAGGTCCTTTTTATTGATGAATCTCATCGGATTAACAAAGTTTGTGAAGAGTATCTCTATTCAGCAATGGAAGATTTTAAATTAAATCTAATTTTAGGAAAAGGTCCGATGGCCAGAACTATGGAACTAAAACTTCCTCATTTCACTTTAATTGGAGCTACTACTCGAATTGCTCTAATATCTGCTCCTTTGAGAAATAGATTTGGAGCAACTTTCCAACTTAATTTCTATGAAATTTCAGATATTGAAAAAATTATTCAGAGGTCAAGTAAAATTTTAGGAGTAAAAACAGAACCCGAAGCTATAAAAATCATTGCTAAAAGATCTCGTTTTACTCCGAGGGTTGCTAATCGCCTTTTAAAAAGAGTTAGAGATTTTGCCCAGGTCGAGGGAAAAGGAATTATTACTAAAGAAATTGCTAAATCTTCTCTGGGATTCTTAGAGATTGATGAATTTGGCTTAGAACCTGGTGACCGGCGGATTTTGGAAGTAATAATTAAAAAATTTGGCGGGGGACCAGTCGGGCTTCAGGCAATAGCCGCTGCTTCTTCAGAAGAAGAGGATACAATTTTAGATATCTATGAGCCCTATTTGATGCAATTGGGGTTTATTGAGAGAACTCCCCGGGGAAGAATAACAACTCTTTTGGCCTATAAGCATTTGAAAATTTTGGGCAATCAAAAAAGACTTATATGAGAAAAAGTTTTATAGCCTTTGTGGCTTTTTTATTTTTGTTCACCCTATTCTGTCGGGCCGATACCGCTTTATCTGTAATTATTAATGAAATTGCCTGGATGGGAACTCAGGTTTCTTATGCTGACGAATGGATCGAATTATATAATAATACTAATGCACCCCTAAACCTTGATGGATGGGTGCTAAAAGCCAAAGATGGTACTCTTGAAATTAATTTAACGGGAACAATTCGAGCTAATGGTTTTTTTCTTTTAGAAAGAACTAATGACGATACCTTGCCCAATGTTTTAGCTGACCAAATTTATACCGGGGCTTTAAGAAATAAGGGAGAAAATTTAGAGATTTATGACAATCTTGGAAATTTAATAGATTCAGTTAATTGTTCTTCTAGCTGGTTTGCTGGTGATAATCAAACTAAACAAACAATGGAAAGGAAAAAACCAGAACTCTCGGGATCTGACCTCGAGAATTGGCAAACTAGCCAAAATCCTGGCGGAACCCCAAAAACCCAAAATAGCGTTGTTGTAGTCCCACCCCCTGAAGAACTAATTACAGAATCTCAAGAAGAACCTAAAGAAAAATCAAAACCCATCCTTTATCCCTCTGATATTTTTATAAATGAAATTCTCCCTTCGCCTGAAGGGCCGGATGATAAAGAAGAATGGATTGAAATTTTTAATGAAAATAATTTTGAAGTTGATCTTTCAGGCTGGAAAATTAAAGATACTTCTGGCAAAGTCAAAACTTATACTCTTCCAGAAGGAACGAAAATTGGAGGTAGAGAATTTTTAGTTCTTAAAAGACCAATTACTAAAATTACTTTAAATAATGACGGAGGTGGTCTAAATCTTATTCAACCTGATGGAAAAATTATAGGCGAAATCAGTTATGAAAGGGCTTCCTACGACCAATCTTATAATCGGACTGAATCTGGCTGGATTTGGAACAGCACTTTAACCCCTGGCTCTCCAAGTATTAGCCCTACTCCAATTTCAGAGCCTGGAGAAGAAATTAAAGAAGAAAAAACTCAGGAATTCACTGGCGAAAAAGAATTAGCAGCAGTCAGCAAACAAATTCCTAAAGAATTCTCTTCTTTTCTTCCTTTATTAATTGCTTTTGGGGTCGCTATTTTCTCAGGAATAATTATTTTAATCCTTAAAAGAAAAATAAAACCAAAAAATTATTAATTTAAAATTGCTATTTTATCTTAAGTTCGGAGTGGAGTTAAAGCTTAGATACACAAAAACTGCCCGATAACGGACAGTTCTTGTTTTTTTTCTCCTTTTTCCAACCCACAAATCACTATAGGCTCGAAAAAAGAGGAGAGGGGAATTTTGTGTTTAGGCAGATAGCGAGCTAACATTTATGTAGTCTTCTGGTTTCACTGCGAATTCTTTAAGTCGTTCGAATTCGTCCTTTGCAGCTTTTCGTAGTTGCTCGGCAAAAATCCAAACATACGAGATTGCCTCGGATGTTCCAGGAATTTCGAGACGATCTACCATACGGCCGTCAAAGATTATCGTGTCAACATGTCTTTTCTCTCTTGGAAGCTGCGGAATTTTTCCCTCACGAACTATAAATACCTGCAGTTTGTCCTCAAAGGCCCATTGGAATGCGATCCATTTCCAAACCCATTTCCAAATCTTTGTATCGTTCCACAAGTGTTGACCTATAACGATTACCTTCTGAATTTGTATGTCCGCTTCTAGTATACGACAGAGTATCGTAAGTTGCGTTGGTTCAAATTCTTCTAGGCATTCTTCGGATCGAACCCAAGTCAGTAACTTATACGCTTTGGCAGTGGATTCTAGAAGAATTGCCTTGCGAAGCTCCAACCATCGAGATTCTGGCCACCAAAGCCTGCGTAAGTCTTTGAAATTTTCAGGCGATTCAAGTAAATAACGGAGGAATGGCTTTTTATGCATTAAGTTAATCAAAAATTCTAACAGCTTAGCGGCACTCAACCTTTTAGACTTAGCGATTTTTTGCAGTTTTTGGTGCTTATCTGTATGGATTGTTACACTCGAGTAGCCTTTAACAGGCATTTAAATCGCCTCTTGCTATCTTTATTTCTTTCATACTACATCACCCCAAGCTGACTACCAAAATTTGATAGGCAATTCAAGGTGATGTAGAATTCTCCTCTCCATATTTGATTTTAAAGAACTACTCCTTTTTCGAATTCACAATCGCTTATGAGCTCGAAAAAAGAGGGGGGAAGGAAAAGGCAGTTGAAAGAACAACTCTTTTTGAGGTGCTTTCTTAATTGTTTGCTTGAACAATTTTTACAGTTGCCTTTGAATATTTTCTCTTTATTTCCTTCCTCAAGCCTTGCAAGATGAGACGACTGCCGCTACCACCTACGAATATCACGTCATTAAGATTTTTATCTGCGAGAATGTGTGAAACGCCGAAAACTACTCTTTTGCCCCACCATTCCAAGAAATCTTCCAATTCTGCTTTGTTTCTAAAGACTATTCCAAGATTCCATCCTTTTTCTCTTGCTTTTTTCATTTCTATCACCGAGCTATCTACCAAAGTTGATAAACAATTCGGTGATAGAAATTCTTTCCTTCCCCATAATTATTTTAAAGAACAGTATCCGAATAGCCTTACGAATTAGGCACATCCGAATTTTATTTCTCCTTTTTCGAATCCACAAATCTTTATGGGCTCGAAAAAAGAAAGGGGAAATTAAGGTGGAGATTCAGCAGAGACAGATGATATTACTTCTATCCTAAGAGGCGTTTCTTTTATTGTAATCTCCTCTTTTATCACTGATTTGAGTGGTGCCGTTTTGACAAGTCGATTTTTGCGTTGTTCATCAGAGAATATTTCTACTCCGCCTCTTCCTATCACTGCTTCAAGGCCTATATATTCTTTCAGAAAATCTTCAGGCTTTTTTCCTTCAATTCTCAGTGATGGATTTAGGTTCTCACCGGACGGACGATTTGGCTGCCGAGTTCTTGCCAGGACTACTGTGTCACCTTCTGGCTCTAGTGTATATTCTGTCCCAGTCACAGTGGTCATTCTCAATCTCCATGTTTTCTTCTCTTTTACTTCTGTCATTTTTCTCACCTCTTGGCGAGCGAGCTATCTATTAAAATACCTTTAATAAACACTTCGCTCGCCAAAATTTCCTTCCCCATAAATTTTATCAAAGAACTAACTCCTTTTTCCAGCTCACAACTTCCGGAGAGTGGGTCTCCTGATGATTTACGAGCTCGAAAAAAAGGGGGAAGAGCTATCTATAGTTTAAGCTTTTTTGGCGTATTGCCAACCGCAAGCTGGGCACTCGAAGAATTGATAATGGATGACAAACCTACCAGCGAGTCTCCATACTTCTCTGAAGTATCGGCTTTTCACTCTACGGTTACACTGAGGGCATCGGTGTATCAGCCCGAGAAAACCTCTCCTTGGCGGCGGTATATCGCCAGCTTCGCTTCTTTTTAAAATCCCCCCTATGTAATTCCAATCAGTTTCTTTTCCTTGAGTTCTACTTTTCACCTACATCACCCGACCTACTCACTATTTCTTCGACTTCTAATTCTTCGCCAGACTCCTCCATCCATTCGATGAAATCTTCTAATTTAGCGATTTCTTCGTCAATTTCTTTGATTTCTTGACGAAGCTTTTCGATAGCTCCAGAGTCTTTTTTAGACTTTAGTTCTTTTTGTTTTTCATCTCTCAATTTCTTCAGTCCTTGGCAATACTCTATCATCTCTTTTTTTATTTTCTGAGCTTTCTTTCTTTTGTTACTTTTCATCTGTATCATCCGAGCTGTCCACTAAAATTTAATGAACAATCCGGATGATACAAATTCCTCCTTCCCCATAAATTTTATCAAAGAACTATCTTATTTTACATCTTAATTATAGCAAATGAAATTTAATTTGTCAAGGACTGCACCCTACTCCCCGAGAGTTTTTCTCGGGGTTTCTACTGTTTTGAAACAGAAAAGCCATGCAATGTATCCCAATAATTTTTAAAGGTTGACATTCTTTTCCATATTTCAAACGAATATCTGATTCATTGGCTTTAAAAATGGTATTTTCTATTTTAATTTTCTCGAAAACTTTTTCACAATCTGTTTCATTACTAAAAATTGCCCAGCGATGGGCTTTTTTGTTTATTAGCTACTAATGTATGAGTGGTAAGATAACTCAGGTTGACCTTTCTTATTTAATTTGATATTTTAAATTAATATAGGTTTTATTAACTGAAATACTATGGCGGAGGAAGAAAAATCAGAAAAAGACTTATTGGTTGCCCTTATTCTTTCTTTTCTTTTTGGATGGACTGGTATTGACCGTATTTATCTGGGTCATTATTCAACTGGATTTCTAAAGGCGGTTACCTTCGGTGGTGTCGGTCTCTGGTGGTTGCTCGATATTTTCCTTCTCCTTACAGGAGAAATGAAAGATGGTGAAGGCAAACCGATCGACTTCTTTTAATATAAATGTTAGGCGGTTTGTAATAATTGTTGAGTTTGTTGTAAGATTAATTTAGGATATTTAATCAATTCTATCCAATTGGGGCTCAGAAATTGTTTACAACTTCACGCCCCTGCCCGAGAGTTTTTCTCGGGGTTTTTATTATAGACAATATCTTGTTAATTCAATACAATTAAGAAATATGCCATCCAAGGTATTTTCAGCTGCTATTGTCGGGCTCGATGCTCAAATTATTGAAGTAGAAGTTGATGTTTCTTATGGTCTTCGTTGTTTTAATATTGTTGGTCTGCCCGATAAGGCAGTAGAAGAATCAAGGGAAAGAGTAGAGGCAGCAATAAAAAGCACAAAGCTTTTGCCGCCCCATCGAAAACCTCTCAGGGTTTTGGTAAATTTGGCTCCGGCTGATTTAAAAAAGGAAGGTTCTTTATATGACCTCCCAATTGCCCTGGGATTTTTGGTAGCCTCTAAACAGACAAAGTTTAATCCTCAAGATAAGATTTTTCTTGGAGAATTAGCTTTAGATGGAAAATTGAGACCAATTAGAGGAACTTTATCTATTGCCTCGATTGTGAAAGAAAAGGGGTTTTCTGAAATTATCTTGCCAAAGATTAATGCTGCTGAAGCTTCTTTGATTAAGGGTTTAAAGGTAATCGGGGTAGAATCTCTAAAAGAAACTATTGAATACTTAGAAGAGAGAAGAAAAATTTCTCCTTTTGAAATTAATATTGAAGATTTTTTGGAAAAACCTGAATATCCGGTTGACCTTTGCTGGATTAAAGGCCAGGAGTATGCCAAAAGGGCTCTAGAGATTGCTGCTGCCGGCAGTCATAATCTCTTAATGTCAGGGCCACCAGGAGCTGGCAAAACTTTGTTGGCAAAAGCCATTCCTTCTATCTTGCCAAGACTTTCTTTTGAAGAGTCATTAGAAGTTACCAAAATCTATAGTATAGCTGGACTTTTATCAAAAAATAAACCATTAATTAATCTCAGGCCATTTCGGTCTCCTCACCATACTGCATCTGAAGTTGGTTTAATTGGAGGAGGAAGTCCACCCCGGCCAGGAGAAATAACCTTATCCCATCGGGGAGTTTTGTTTTTGGATGAATTTCCTGAATTTCATCGAGATGTTTTAGAAAGTCTCCGTCAACCAATTGAAGAAGGGGAAATTACTATTTTAAGAGCAAGGCATTCTCTGACCTTGCCAGCCCGCTTTACTTTGGTGGCAGCAACCAATCCCTGCCCTTGTGGATATCTAAATGACCCAGAAAAAAATTGTACCTGTACTCCCTCTCAGATTCAAAAATACAAAAGAAAACTTTCCGGTCCTTTAATGGATAGGGTTGACCTTTTTATTGAAGTCCCTCCTTTAAAGTATGAAAAATTAGTAGCTCCAGATAATGAATATTCCAGCCAAAGAATAAGAGAAAGAGTGGAAAGGGCTCGTCAAATTCAAAAAGAAAGATTTTTTAATAAAAAGGCCTTAGTTAATTCAGAAATGAAAATTCCAGTAATTAAAAAATATTGCCAAATTAATTTAAAATCTCAGGATCTTTTAAGAAATTATGTTAATTCTGGTAGGCTCTCGGCTCGGGGTTATCACCGAGTCCTAAAAGTTGCCAGGACAATTGCTGACTTAGATAGTTCAGAAAATATTTCTTATTCCCATTTAGCTGAGGCTTTAATGTACAGAATAAGAGAAGGATAATGATAAGTTGAGTTATTAAAAAAGCGGGAATTAATCCCGTTTTTTTATTACTTTGAAAAGATAAATTTTTTATCTAGCAAATGGGTTTTTAGCGCCCCGGACCCCGAAGTGAAGATGGCAACCAGTTGACCTTCCGGCTCCCGGAGTACCTGGTTGGCCACCCATTAGGGCAATCATTTGCCCCTGGGAAACTTGTTCTCCCGGACTAACCAAACTACTGGCAATATGACCATACATTGTTACTACACCGTTGGGATGTAAAACTGTCAGATAATTTCCTGCTCCTTTATTCCAGCCATATTGAACTCTTAAAACTTTCCCTCCAGCAGCCGCATAAATTAGCTCACCGCATTTCCCATGAGTAAAATCTATGGCATTGTACCAATGGAGCCCCTGGCTAATGCTACAAGGAGAAGAAATAGGACAAATAAAATAACTTGTAGCCAAGGGGACATAGGAAGAAACATATTTTGGCGATGGAGGAGGCATTACTCCATCAGGGATAATTAAGATATCGCCGATATAAATATCTCCTTCTTCGGAAAGCTCATTGAAAGCAATGATATTTGCTATCTCTTCCTTGTATTCTTTAGCAATTTTGCTTAAAGTCTCACCCGATTTAACATGGTGGATTACTCCTGAAACCGGCAAAATAACCAATTTTTGTCCAGGTTTTATAATCGAACTTTTATTTAAATCATTAGCCCAAAGTAAAGTATTAAGAGAAATATCAAAATTTTCAGCAATAGTTGTGAGATTATCTCCTGATTGAACTATATACTCAACAATCTCTTTTTTGATTTCTGATTCAGAACTTCCTATCAAACTTCCTAAAATCTGGGGGGTAACCATAACCGGGGGAAAAGAACCTTTTAGGGTGCTTTTTTGGATTAAATAAAAATCAGGGGATTCTACCCGGGAATTTTTTATTGGGCCTAAAAATAAATTCTCCTCTTTTTGCTGGAGCCATTGGAAAAAAGAGGAGTCTTTTTTATTGTTTAAAAATTGAGAAAAAATAGAAAAAATAATTCCCAATAAAATAATTGAAATTATTCCTAAATAAAGAAAGGAGTCTTTTGGAGATCCTTTAAAAATTATCATTTTAAGTTTTTGAAAAAAATTAGGAATATTTTTCTCTTTTATTAAGTTTTATTGCTCTTTTTCAGTTTAGCCAATCAAAAACAAATGTCAAGCCCTTGCCCAATATGGTATTATTAATTGATGGAGCTGACTTCGATAAGATTTTTAAAAAAATTACTCAAAAAATATCAGGCTCGTCCTTTAAAAAGGTTTGGCCAGAATTTTTTAATTGATAAAAAGGTTTTAGAGAAAATTATTGAGGCGGCGAGTCTCCAGCCAAAAGATATTATTTTAGAAATTGGCCCGGGAATTGGCACTTTAACTTTAGAATTAACAAAAAGAGTAAAGAAAGTTATTGCTATTGAAAAAGATAAAAAGATGTATGAAATATTGAAAGAAACCCTTGCCGATTTTAAAAATGTAGAAATTATCCAAGAAGATATTTTAAAACTAGACCTTAAGCCCTACACCCTATACCCTTATAAAGTTGTGGCTAATCTACCTTATTATATTGTTTCCCCAACAATCCGCAAATTCTTAGAATTGTGCGAGGCTAAGCCTCGAACAATGATTCTAATGATTCAAAAAGAAGTAGCCCAGAGGATTTGTTCAAGGCCACCAAATATGAGTATCCTGTCAATCTCTGTTCAATTTTATGCAAAACCAGAAATTATATCTTTTGTTTCGAAAAAATCTTTCTGGCCCCAACCTAAAGTAGATAGTGCAATTCTTCGAATTGCACCGCTGATTAATGCTGATAGAAAACTGATTATTACTGATTTGTTTTTTAAAATTGTTAAGGCAGGTTTTTCTCAACCAAGAAAACAACTTGTCAACAATCTATCAAAAAGGTTAAAATTAGATAAAGAGAAAATAAAAAATTGGCTCTTGAAAAATAAAATCCAGCCGAACCAGAGAGCGGAAACTTTAAGTGTTGAAGATTGGATGAATTTAATTAAAACTTATCATTTTCAATAATTTAATTTTGTTTTATAATAAATTAATGAGCCAAAAATTTCTTAAAAAATTTTTCTTAGCTTTTATCAAACTAAATAAAAAAGTGCTAATTTCGGCTCTTTTATTTTTTGTTGTTTTTGGATTGATTTTACCCCTTTTGGCGTCAGCCGCGGCCTGGTGGGATGTCCCGGGAAAAATCGGTGAGGCCATAGCAAATGCCATTGCAGCTCCAATACTTGGAGTTCTCGGTTTCGTCATTTTCTCAATTCCTCTCTATATTTCTAGTCTTATATTAGGTATAGTCGCTATAATTTTGGGTCATGTCATTAGTCCAGATTTTATCTCATGGAAGTTTACTGATAATCCTTTTGTTAATGCCGGCCTTAATTTAACCCGGGACTTTGCTAATATGGGATTTGTTCTCTTCTTAGCTGTTATTGCCTTAGCTACTGCCTTGCGAATTCAAGAATATAAAGCCAAAAAAACTCTACCCATTTTAATAATTATTGCCCTACTTGTTAATTTTACTCCAGTCTTTTGCGGAGTAATTATTGATGCTTCGAATATCGCAATGTTTACTTTGCTAAAGGACCAAACAGGAATAAATGGTTTTCTAGACGCTTTCGGGGTCGCAACCGATGCGCTTGGGGAAGTTATCGAGATCAACTTCAATATCAAGGACACTATAGAGGATCTTGCTCGGGTTGTAGTTTTGATAATTTTTAATTATTTTGCCGCATTTATTCTCATTCTTTTTATTTTCTTGTTCATTATGAGGTATGTTATGCTTTGGATTTTAGTAATTTTATCGCCAATTGCCTTTGTTTCTTATATTTTGCCAATAACCAGAAGGGGCATTGGAAGAGGAAGTCTTTTAAATTGGAGAGCCTGGTGGCAACAATTTATTGCCTGGTCTATTATCGGGATAATTGCTGCTTTTTTTGTTTACTTAGCTAATCACATGTTTAATATGATAGGAGGGCTTATTGAAGATTTTTCTGACGTGGAAAGAGCAGGGCTTGGTCTATTAGATGGGGTCTTGCCTTATCTTATTCCCCTGGTTTTGTTATGGATTGGTTATCGGGAAGCAAAAAAAACTTCGGCTATATTTGCCCGGGAAATCATTGAAATGCCAGAAAAAGTGGCAAAGGGGGCAGCCACGGCAGCAGCAATAGCAGCAACGAGTGGGGCAGCAATGGCAGCAGGAGGGGCATTAAAAGGAGCTATGGGGACATTAGCCTCAGCACAAAGATTTGGAAAGTTTAAAGAAAAACATCCAAGATTAGCGACAGTAGCCAGCCCCTTTGCTAAGTCAATGCAATGGGGAAAACGAAGAGTAACTGGTGCTCAAGAATGGGCCGGAAGAGTAGCCAAAGAACATCCAAGGCTTGCTGCAGCAGGAAGAGGTTTAAAGGCAGCTTTCTGGGAATACGAAAAGAAAATAAAACCCAAAGAAGAGGAAATAAGCAAACGGGCATATAAAATTTACGAAAAACGTAAGAAAGAAGGGAAACCTGGTACCACTGAAGCAGACTGGAAACAGGCAGAAAAAGAACTAACAATAAAAATTAAAAAACCGGGAATTATAATGCCTACAAAAGAAGGTATAAAAACTGTAAGAAAAGGAATCAAAACTGCCCTGGAAGATTTTATAAAGAAAAGAGGGGCGACGATACCGCTAGAGAAAGAAAAGGATATAGAAAAAATAGAAAGTGCATTGATAAAAAAGGAGAGGGAGGAAGCGCTGACAGAAGAGGAATTAAGAGAATTACCAGAAACACTAAGAAAAATATGGGAAGAGCAAGGAAGAGAACCAACTTCAGAAGAATTCAGAAGGGAACTAGCTAAAATAAGAAAGGCGGTAGAACGAAAACGACCAACAGCACCGCCAGCTCCAGCCGCACCGCCGGCACCTCCACCAACAACACCGACAGCTCCAAAACCAAAAAAGAAACCACCTCGGGGAAGAAGGGGAGTTTAAGATAACTCAAAATAAAAAATAGGGAGATTAGATTAAGAAATCAATCTCCCTTTTTTGTTTATTTTAGAGCTTCTATGCCTTTTACTAGCTTCTCAAGTGTTTCTCTTAATGTCTTAAACTCTTCGGGCCTAATAGACTCAGTAGCTCTTCCGGGAAAAACTCGAGAGAGAATATCGGCCATTCCAGGAAGTGGGATTATCCACTTTGCTCCTTTTTCTGGAGATTTTTCAAGTGCTTCTAGGGTCCTAACCAGTTCTCCTAGTTTTCCTTTAGCCTCGACAGCTCCATAGACAGTGGCTATTCTTTCAGCTTCGGCTGAAGCCTCAACAAGAATTCTTTCTTTTTCTCGCTCGGCAGACCATTTTTTCAGCGTCGCTTCCCGATAATCTTCTGGAGGCTCAATCTCTTTGACTTCAATCTTCTTGAGATCTATTCCGTAAAGATCTTTGAAATCTTTTATTAGAGCATCCAACTTTGCCTGGAGCTTCCCTCCCATTGCCTCTTTTTCTTTAACCAAATCTTTGTATGAGGATTGAGCAATATAGTCACGGACCGATGGTTTTATCCTATTTATCACTGTTTCCAGCCAGTTTTCAATCCTAAATAGAGCTTTGTAGGGATTGGTAATTCCTATTGTCAAGAGGAGTTCAATGTGAAGCGGTAAAAGCTCCGAGTCTTCGGCTTCCTTAACTTCGCACCAGTAGACATCGTCCTTAATAAGAATATAGTCAAGCGTCTCTTTAGGGTGGTGTTGAACCTCACCATCTTCAGTCACGCCAGTCCATCGAAAATCGTAAATATAGATATCTTTAATTGGCCAGAATCCGTAGCATCTTAAACCTCCTAATGGATGCCGTGGTTCTCTGTAAGTTTTCCCTGCTATCACTGTTCCTTCGGGGATAACATTCCAATCATCATCCAAGGTATGCCCTCTCCATTGGATAAGCACTTCCTCAACTTTATCTCCTATGACAACAACCTTTGCTGTTGCTTCTTTAGCGAAGGTAAAGAAGTAGTTGTTCGGCGCCAGATAGAAGTAGACCAGCGAGAATATTCCCGCCACCAGCCCTATTACTATCAGCACTAATACTATCAGTCCAAACATTTTCTTTTCATCTCCATATTTAGTTTTTAAGGTATTTATATTATATTATATTAAAATATTTTTGTCAAGGATAATTTTTACTTCCTCTTTCTTTTTATGTTATAATTAACAGAGTTAAAAAATCCCTATCAAAAATTAAAATAAAGTGGTAAAATATATTTAGAATTAATTAATAAAATTATGCCAGAAGAAGATTCACCAGAAAAATTATCTAATGAAATTCCAAAAGAACTTTTGGATTTAGTCCAGGCCGAAGATACATCCTTGAAGATTTCTAGAATTTGTTTTGAAAATAAAATAGAAGAAGATGAAAAAATCAAAGAAATAGCCTATCAGGCTGGTCGGGTTTTACTCGGTGATTTGCCTCCGGGGAAATTCCAGGAAATTTTAACAGAGAAAATAAAACTTTCATCTTTTTTAGCCAGGAAAATTGCCCGGGAAATTAATGAATCAGTTTTTTATCCAGTAAAAGAAAGTTTAGCCACTCTTTATAAAGAAGAAATTACTCCAATAGAAAAACCACCAGCTAGACCTTTGAAAGTTCCTTCTCCACCTGAGGCTGCGCCGGAAAAAAAACCGGAAACCCCAAAAAAAGTGGGTACTTACCGAGAACCAATTGAATAAACAAAAATATGCAATATACCGTTCCAAAATTTATTGAAAGAAAGCCAAAAATAGTGGGACCTCTTACTTTTAAGCAATTTGTTTTTATTGGGGGAGCCGGAGGGATTTGTTTTTTCCTTTATTTTTTTCTTGGCAAAAAAATTACCCCCTTCTTTGTATTAATTGCTATAATCTTAATGGGGGGATCTTTAGCGCTGGCTTTTTTAAAAATTAAGGGCTATTCTTTACCAACGTTTGTTAAAAATTCTTTAATGTTTTTTCTTTCCACAAAAATTTTCATTTGGAAAAGAAAATTTCTTCCTCCAAAAATGGAAAAAGTTAAGAAAGTAGAAAAAGAGGTTGAGGAAGAGTCTTCATTAAAGATTGCTGGAAGAAGTCGGTTACAAAAATTATCAACTCAATTAGAAACAAAAACAAAATAAAAAATGGCAAAGATAACTACCCAGAAATTTTTAAAAATTGAACAGATTAGAGAAGGAATCATTGTCTTAAAAGACAAGTCCTTAAGAGGAATTTTGATGGTCTCTTCTCTAAATTTTGCCTTAAAGTCTGAAGAAGAACAAAAGGCTATTTTGTATCAATTCCAAAATTTTCTGAATTCTTTGGATTTCTCCTGCCAAATCCTTCTTCAATCCCGAAGAATAAATATCACTGGTTATTTAGATAAATTAAAAGAGCTAGAAGAAAAACAAGAAAACGAACTCTTAAAAATTCAGACCGCTGGCTATCGAGAATTCATTCAAGAACTGGTAAAGGCCGGAACAATTATGAAAAAAAGTTTTTATGTTATCATTCCCTTTATTCCCATGTTATTGGAAATAGAAAAGGGTGATCGGGGAAAATTTCTAAAAAGGCCGAAAGTTCCTACTCTAACCGAAGAAAGCTTTCAAAGACATAAAAAGCAGCTCTGGCAGAGAATGGAATTTGTAGCCTTGGGGCTACGAAGGTGCGGCCTTCAAGCTATCCCTTTAGTTACTACTGAACTAATTGAATTTTTCTGGGGGCTTTATCATCCAAAAGAAGCGGAACTTGGATATTTCCCTGAAATTCCTCCTGAACTTGCTAAATAAAAAATATGAAATTACCATTTCTCAAAAAAAAGAAGCCAGAAATTCCAGAAAAAATATTTGAAGCAGAGTTAGTTAAGGCAACTGATATTATTGCTCCTTCTTCTATTGAAGTCACCTCAAATTACCTGAAAATAGGTGAAAGATTTGCCAAAAGTTATTTCATTTTCTCTTATCCAAGATATTTAAGCACGGCCTGGCTCTCTCCAGTTATAGATTTGGATATCCCTCTTGATATTTCCTTTTTTGTTCACCCAATTGAAAGTGGAATGATTATGAAGCAGTTAGTTAAAAAGGTAGCTGAAATTCAATCTGAAATTATGGAAAGAGAAGAGAAAGGGCTAGTCCGGGATCCGGCCTTAGAAGTTGCCTATCGAGATATAGAAGAGTTAAGAGATAAACTCCAGACTGCCCGAGAAAGGATGTTTAGGTTTGGGCTTTATCTGACTGTCTATGTTGATAACGAAGAAAAATTCAGAGATACGGAAACTGCTCTCCGTTCACTCCTTGAGGGAAGACTGATTTATATCAAACCAGCCCTCTTCCAGCAACATGAAGGATTTATCTCCACCTCTCCCTATGGTTTAGACCGCCTTCAAATCCATACCCCAATGAATACCGAACCCCTATCTTCTGTCTTTCCTTTTGTTTCTTTTGATTTGAGTTCGAATGAGGGAATTTTATATGGAGTTAATCGTCACAACAATTCTTTAATTTTATTTGACAGATTCACCCTGGAGAACGCCAATGCAGTAGCTTTTGGCAAGGCAGGTTCGGGTAAAAGTTATGCTGTAAAATTAGAGATTTTAAGATCTCTAATGTTAGGAGTTGATGTCATTGTTATTGATCCTGAAAACGAATATGGGGCTTTGTCTGATGCCGTTGGTGGTTCTTATTTTAAGATTTCCATAGCTGCTCCCTATCATATCAATCCTTTTGAATTACCTCTTCCTAGAGAAGATGAAAGGCCAGACGATATTTTAAGGTCAAATATTATAAACTTGGTTGGCCTTTTAAGGCTTATGCTTGGGGGCCTAACTCCAGAAGAAGACGCTATCATTGATCGAGCCCTGACCGAAACCTATGCTGCTAAAGATATTACTTCCGAGACTGACCCTAATACCTGGAAAGATAGTCTACCCCTAATGTCAGATTTGGAAACGGTCTTGGAAACAATGGAAGGAACGGGGTCTTTAGTTAGAAGACTTCAAAAATTTACTAAAGGTGCTTATTCTAAATTTTTCAACCAACCTTCGAATATCTCAATGGAAAAGGGGTTCATTGTCTTTGGAATAAGAGACATGGAAGAGGAGTTAAAACCAATGGCTCTTTATGTAATTTTAAGATATATTTGGAAGATAGTCAGAACAAGCCTTAAAAAAAGAATTTTAGTTGTTGATGAGGCCTGGTGGCTAATGCAAACAGAGGATGGAGCTTCCTTTTTATATGGAATCTGTAAAAGAGCCAGAAAATATTGGTTAGGAGTAACAACTGTTACCCAGGATATTAACGATTTTATGAAATCAGTTTATGGCCAGCCAATCATTACCAATTCCTCTTTGCAACTTTTACTAAAGCAATCACCAGCAACAATTGATATTGTCAAAAAGACCTTTAATTTAACTGAAGAGGAAAAATATCTACTGCTTGAGGCAGAGGTTGGGGAGGGATTGTTTTTTGCCGGGCAAAAACATGTTGCTATAAAAGTAGTTGCCTCTTATGCTGAAGACCAGATAATTACCACTGCCCCTGAAGAAATTTTAAAAATTAAAAAAGCAAAAATAGAATTAAAAAAAGAAATTTAGGCCATGTCAATTTCTAAAAAAATATTAATTATCTCTCTTTTAGCAGCCTTTTTAACCTTTGCTTTGGTTGGTTTTTCTTTAGCCCAAAGAGAACCTGAGATTGACTACCCAGAAATACCTGGGGCTCCAGAAATCACCAGAGAAACAATCTTACCAGACTACATAGTCTATATCTTCAACTTTGCCTTAATGATTATTGGCTTAGTTGCCTTTGGGGCATTGATATGGGGTGGAGTTCGCTATTTAACTTCAATTGGTAACCCGGCTGCTATGGCTGATGCTAAAGACCAGATCTTTGCTGGACTCTTGGGTCTAATTATTTTACTTTCTTCTTATTTAATTTTAACTACCATTAATCCTGAGTTAATATTCCTTGGTCTTGGAGAAGAAAAAATCAAGATAAGAGAACCAGGAGAAAGAAAAATATCAACTACAATAACCCTGCCTGTCGAGTTTCGAGCTTATGCTATAGGTACTCCTATTGCTGCAGATTTTCACGAATCGCTGGGAGACGTAAATTGGGATCGTACTATTAATATTTTTGATGCAGTTGTTCTTAGCAAGGTATTTGGCCTTACTTCTGAAGATGCAGGATATGATCCAAATTGCGATCTCAATTTTGATGAGAGAATTGATATATCTGATATTGCTATAATGGGAAAGAATCTCGACAAGGCAGTAGAGATATATCATATAACAGAGGAAGAGTCAGCAGGAGAAGGCCTTACTCTTTATATCCCCTTTGAGAGAGCTAAACCCTCACGTATATTTCAAGCTGTCTTAGATAGAAATAATATCGAAGGAGTAGAGGTAAGACACGCAATAGCAACAACTGATATAACTCCAATAGAAGTTGATTTCCATTTCTTAGGTATACTTCCAAAAGAAGTTTCACCTGCTTGTACTGAGCTAACAGAAGAAATAAACGCCAGAGATGGCGCAGCATGTGGAGATCCAAACTATGATCCTCTTTATGACGTCAACAAAGACCAAATAATTGATCTATTTGATGTTGAGAGGGTTGGTGATTGTAAAGGAGATGGGGCTTGTTGTAATGGATTAAAGGATCCCGCTAGCCCTTGTCCTGCTCCAACTTGTGACGAGATGCAATCCCGAATCACTACTGCATTTGGAGAAAGTTGTGGTGATGCATTTTACGACCCTATTGCAGATATAAACAAAGATCAGATAGTTGATGCTTTTGATGCTGCAGCATTTGCTATCTGTGGAATGGATGAGGCTTGCTGTCAG
>JAHCRE010000009.1 GCA_020148145.1 Patescibacteria group bacterium
ATTGGAGAGAGAAACGACAGAGGCTGAGAAAGCTTTATACCAGGCTTTTAAAGATTTAAGAAAAGAAGTAAAAGAACAGGTGGCAAAAATGGATGGTAAACCCGGCTTAAGTGAAAGAGAAAAGAAGGCATGTAATGACTTGAAAGAAGCTCTAAAAACTGCCGAAGAATCTGTAAGGAAAAAAATTAAAGATGTTGAAAAAGAATTAAAATAACTCTCTTTAAAAACCTTTATTGACAAGAAAAATTTAAAATTCTACACCCCGTTAGAAAAAAGGTAATTTCTGAGATATGAAAGATCGTTATTGACGTTAAATTTCTAACGGGGTAAACTTGAATAATGATTAAAAAGAAAAGATTCAAAAGAACTATCAAAAAATCTTCAGCCCGCAAGATCCCGAAGAGATCTGTGCAAGGTTTGTCAAAAGCTGAAACAAATAAGATTAAAAGGATTAAAATAAGGATAGTTGGGGTTGGTGGGGGAGGAAGTTCAATTGTTTCAGAAATCGCCTCAAAGATAATCAGGTTTTCAAAAAAGAAAATTAGTTTTGTTGTGGCTAATACTGATTTGCAGGCTTTGAGAAGGTTAGCAAAAGAAGCAAACCGCTTTCAATTTGGTCAAGACTTAACTCGGGGCTTGGGAACAGGAATGAATGTAGAGCTGGGCAGGGAAGCTGCTCAAAGGGAAAAGGAAAAAATAAAAAAGATTTTTGAAAGTCAAGATCTTTGTATCTTAGTAGCTTGTCTCGGAGGAGGTACTAGTTCTGGGGCTTCACCCATTTTTGCTGAAATCTCTCGCCGTTTGGGTAATATCAATTTTGGAATTTTTACCCTACCTTTTAAATTTGAAGGGGAAAAGAAAATGGAAATCGCTAAAGAATCTTTGGAAAAATTAAAGCCAAATTTAAATGCCTTTTTAATTATCCCAAATGAAAGAATTTTTCAGATTATTGATAAAGAAGCTCCCTTAAGGGAAGCCTTATCTGGTATAAATAAAAATCTGATTGAAGGTTTAAAAGGCCTACTTGAGATAATCTATTTACCAGGTTTAATAAATATTGATTTTGCTGATTTCAAGACAATCTTGAGGGGGAAAGGAAGACTGGCTTATTTAAATTCAATAGAGATTGAGAAGACTGATCAGGGCGATCGGACAATAAAAAAATTACTTTTTAGTCCTTTGTATCCTTATACTATTCGGGGAGCAAAGAGAATTTTATTTAATATTTGTGGAGAGAAGAACCTTTCTCTTGAAACAGTATCCCAAATATCAAAGAGTATTTACCAGTTAGCTAAAGGAGAGGCTAAAATTATTTTTGGAGTCTCGCAAGGAAAAAGATACAAAGATAAAATTAAAATAACTCTACTTGCCACTGGATGCAAAACCAAGATTTTTCCCAAAAAAAAGCCACGATTAAAAGAAGTTGTTATTAAGAAAAAATTACAGAAAAAAAAGAAAAAGCAGACTTTGGCTAAAAAACCAGAGACTAAGCAACCAAAACCTGAAGTAAAGACACCAGTCGCTAAAGAGAAGAAAGTGAAAGTAAAAGTTAGAAAAAATGCTCTCCAAGTAAAAAAGACTATCAAAGAGGCTGAGAAAGAAATATTGGAAAAAGAAAAAACATGGGAAACTCCGGCCTTTTTGCGAAGAAAAACCATCCCCGGCTCCAAATAAAATAAGAAAAAAAGAAAAAATAAATAATCGCCTCTAAGCCTTTTTTATTAACGCTCAAAATATAAAAAAATATGGAAATCAACCCTTCGATGAAGCTCAGGGTTGGCGCTGAGCGAAGTCGAAGCATCAAAAAAGCCGTTATCCCCATTGCTGGTTTAGGGACAAGATTTTTGCCCCTTTCTAAGGTTTTGCCAAAAGAACTCTGGCCCATAGTTGATAAACCAGTCATTCAATATATTGTTGAAGAAGCAAAGGCCTCGGGAATTTCCGAGATGATTTTTGTAATTTCACCTGAAAAAAAGGTTGTCCACGATTATTTTAAAAAATACTATTTTAGAAAATCACCAAAATTAGAAAAAAATTTAAAAGGAAAAAATAAAACTTCTTTCCTACAAGAATTAAAGAAATTGGAAGAACTTTACCAAGGCATTTCCTGTTCTTATCTTTATCAAAGAAAACCTTTAGGCGATGGTCATGCTGTTTTACTAACAAAAAAATTAGTAATGGACGAACCTTTTGCTGTTTTATGGGGAGATGATGTTGTTGATTCTAAAATTCCTTGTCTTTTACAAATAGTCAAAGTTTTCAAAACCTGCCAAAAACCTGTAATTTCTCTACACCGAGTAGCCAAAGAAAGAATTCCATCTTATGGAATCGTTAAAACTGAAAAAATCGCTAACCGTCTTTATAAAATTAAAAAAATAGTGGAAAAACCCTCGTTAGAGTCTGCCCCTTCTGATTTAGCTATTGTTGGGAAGTATATCCTAACTCCCGAAGTTTTCGATTATCTTGAAAAAGCCAGACCTTCCAAATCAGGCGAAATAATTTTAGCTGAAGTTTTGGATAAGATGATAAAAGATGGTAAAATAATTTATGGCTATGAATTTAAAGGAAGATGGCTGGAATGTGGGAATAAACTCAATTGGCTTAAATCTCATCTTTATTTATCCTTTAAACATCCAGAATTTGGTCCAAGACTTAAAAATTTTTTAAAAGAATTAGAATAAATAAAATCCTGTCGTGAGCCACCGGTTTCTAAGGTCCCGGGCGAACGACACCTTATATTTCTTTGGCGGTTGGACACCTAGGGGCCCAAGCGAAGCTTGAGAGGATGGGTGGGCGGGTTGTAGTCTTCTAAAGAAAGGGGTCCAATGGAAAATTATGATTAAGGTAACCAAAAACATTTTAAAAGAAATTTATAAAAAGAGGCCCAAAGGAAAATATTTTAGAAAATATAGTTTCGGGTTATTAATGGTTATTGGTGGGGGTGAGTTTTATTCGGGCTCTCCGGCTTTGGCCTCAATGGCCGCATTTAAAGCAGGAGTTGATATGGTAAGAATTATTGCTCCAAAAAGAGCAGCTGATATTATTGCCTCTTTCTCGCCTGATTTAGCTGCCTATCCATTAGAGGGAAAGTGGTTAGAAAAAAGGCATCTCTCAACTTTGCTTACCTTAACAGAATCAGCCAAGATAGTTTCTCGAGGAAATGTAGCCATAGTCATTGGCGGTGGAATGGGAAGATCAGAGGAAACTCAAGAGGCAATCTTGGAATATTTATCTCAAATCTCTACTCCAACAGTTATTGATGCTGATGCTATTCATGCTCTGGGAAAAAATCCAGAGATAATTTCTGGCAAGCCCTTTTTAATTACCCCCCATACTTATGAATTTTTTGTTTTGACCAAAACAGAAATTTATCAGCTTCCTTATGAAGAAAAAATTAAAATAGTTAAAGAACAGGCCCAAAGACTTAAAACAACAATCTTACTCAAGGAAAAACCAGATATAATTGCTAACGGAATAGAAGTGGCCCTAAACAAAACGGGAAGTCCTTACATGTCAAAAGGGGGAACAGGAGATACTCTAGCTGGAATATGTGGAGCTTTACTTGCTAGGGGAGTCGATCCTTTTTTAGCTGCTCAGGCCGCAGCTTATATCAATGGTAAGGCAGGGGAATTAGTGGCAAAACGAATGAAAGAAGGCCTTTTGGCTACCGAATTAATTAAAGCCATTCCTGAAGCCCTACATTAAAGGTCAAAAAATGACTAATTACTAAAAATATGTTTCCTTTAAAAGATAAAGTAGCCATTATTACTGGAGCTCGTCGGGGCATGGGTCGATCTCATGCCTTAGTACTAGCTAAGGCTGGAGCTAAAGTAGTAGTTTCTGATGTCAGTCAAGAAGATTGTGAGAAGGTAGTTAAAGAAATTAAAAAAGAAAAGGGAGAGGCAATAGCTATAAAGTGCAACGTTACTAAAAAGGACGAGATTGATGCGATGGTTAAAAAAACTATTGAGAAGTGGGGGAAAATCGATATTTTGGTTAACAATGCTGGTATTTGTGATTTTAAACCCTTTTTAGAGATGACTGGGGAAGATTGGGATAGAACTTTAAACATTAATCTTAAAGGATATTTTTTATGTGCCCAGGCTTGTGCAAAAGAAATGGTAAAGCAAAAATCAGGATCAATTATCAATATTGCTTCTGTGGCTATGGGTCAGACAGGCGTTGGCTTTCCTAACCTCGTTCATTATTGTGCTTCCAAAGGAGGAATCGTGGGGATGACTGAGGCCATGGCTTTGGAGTTAGCCCTCTATAATATTCGAGTTAATGCTATTTCGCCAGGGATGATTGATACGCCAATGATAGAGTCAGCTAAGCAAGACCCAAAAATGATGGAAGCCTCCTTAGCTCGAGTCCCAATGCACAGAATAGGTAAACCAGAAGAGGTTTCTAATATGGTTTTGTTTTTGGCTTCTGACGCTTCCTCTTATATGACCGGAACCGATGTGATAGTTGACGGAGGATGGCTAGCAGGGTAACAGCTAGTCTCCAAAAATTAAAATTTTTTAGGGGATAGTTTTCCCCTTTTTTATTTTCTCAAATTTTTATACAATAAAATAAGAAAATTTAATTTTGAAAATATGCTTTATGATTTAATTGTTATTGGTGGAGGTCCAGCAGGAATAACTGCTGGAATTTACGCCGCTAGACAAAAACTAAAGACATTATTAATCACAAAGGATTTTGGGGGTCAGATTGCAAGGAAGGCAGTGGCCATTGAAAACTATCCTGGATATAAAGAAATTTCAGGAATAGAACTTATTCAGAAATTTAAAGAACATCTCAAAAAATTTGAAATTGAGATTGAGAAAGATTCGGTAACGAAAATTGAAAAAATTAATAAAAATTTTATAGTTTCAACTGAGGATAAAAAGCAATTTAAAGCCAGGGTAGTGATTATCGCTTCTGGAGCTGACCCTAGACCCCTTGAGGTACCGGGAGAAAAAGAATTTATTGGACGAGGTGTAAGTTATTGTGCGGTTTGTGATGGACCATTATTTAAAGATAAAACAGTAGCAGTAATTGGAGGAGGGAATGCTGGTTTTGAGGAGGCTTTATTTTTAAGTAACTTCGCTAAGAAAATTTATATTTTAGAATATGGAGCAACAGTTAAAGCAAATGAAACTAATCAAGAAAAGGCGAAGAAAACAGGGAAAATAGAAGTGATAAATAGTGCCGCTTTAAAAGAAATCAAAGGAAATAAATTTGTCAATTCAATAGTTTATCAAGACTTAAATTCCAAGGAAAATAAAACTCTTGAAGTTCAAGGGGTCTTTGTGGCGATCGGTTCTCGCCCAGCTACTTTTTTTGTCAAGGATTTAGTGGAGTTTAACCACTTTATTAATCAATTAGATGAAATTGAAATTAATCCAAGAACTTGTGAGACAAATACCCCTGGTCTTTTTGCTGCTGGTGATGTTAGCGATGTGAAATACAAACAGGTGGTAATTGCTGCTGGAGAAGGAGCCAAGGCTGCCCTTTCAGCCTATGAATACTTACAAAAGTTATAATTTCCGCGGAGTTACAAGATAGAAAGGTGACAAAAAGGTGACTGTCACCATGAAGAAATTTGTTCGTAAATTTTAAAAATCATGCCAATTTCTAAAATTAAATCAATAAAAGCCAGAGAAATTTTGGATTCAAGAGGAAACCCTACTGTTGAAGTTGAGCTAGCCACCGATGGTGGCGTTTTTTTAGACTCGGTCCCAGCCGGAGTCTCCAAAGGGAAATACGAGGCCGTGGAGTTAAGAGATGGTGGCGAGAGATATCTTGGCAGGGGAGTATTAAAGGCGATACGAAATATAAAAGAAATTATCGCTCCCGAATTGGAAGGAACAGATGTTAAAGATCAAAAAAAAATAGATAAAATCTTGATTGATCTTGACGGTACCAAAAATAAATCCAAATTGGGGGCCAATGCTATTTTGGCAGTCTCTATGGCTGTTTGTCGGGCTGGAGCTAAAGCCAAAAATCTTTCTCTTTGGCAACATATCGCCGAAATCTCTGGCACCAAGAAACCAATTTTACCTATCCCTTGTCTCCTTTGTATTGAAGGAGGTCTCCACGCTGGTAATAATTTAGATATTCAGGAATTTATGATTGCTCCTGAAGCCGAATCTTATAAAGAAAGATTAAGGATAGGGGCAGAGACTTATCATACTTTAGGCTCAATCTTAAAACAAAAATATGGCGAAAGCGCCACTAATATAGGCGATGAAGGAGGATTTGCCGCTCCTTTAGAGAAAACTGAGCAAGCCCTCGATTTAATTATGGAAGCAATTCACCAGGCTGGTTATGATAATAGAATCAAAATAGTGTTGGATGTAGCCGCTTCTTCTTTTTTCAAAGAAGGAATTTATCAATTTGAAGGAACTACCTTAAATCGAAAGCAACTTCTCGAGTTTTATTCAAAGATTATAGAAAAATATCCTTTGGAATCTATTGAAGATCCCTTTGCCGAAGAAGATTGGGAGGGCTTTAAAGCAATAACCGAACGATTTGGTAAAAAAGTGGTCATTATTGGCGATGATCTTTTGGTAACTAATCTGGAGCGGATTAAAAAAGCAGTAAAAGAAAATTCTTGTAGTGGTTTTTTATTAAAACTTAATCAAATTGGGACAGTAACCGAAGCGATTGAGGCTGCTAAATATGCAATGAAAAACGGCTGGCGGGTAATGGTTTCCCAAAGAGGAGGGGAGACTTGCGATAGCTTTTTTGCCGATCTAGCCGTGGGATTAGGTTGTGGCTGGATAAAAGCTGGCGCTCCAGCTCGGGGAGAAAGATTGGCAAAGTATAATAGATTATTGAAAATCGAAGAAGAGCTCCTCTCGGAAAGCTGATTCTAGGGCCAATGCTCGGGTGTTTCCACTCGAAGAGACACAATAATTTTCCCAGCGAGAAAATTTTGTTCATTTCTTGACGGCTGACTCGCCTTCGGCGAGACCGTGCTCAACCGTCTCCGAAGTGCTCTTTTCGGGAAACACCCTCCCTCGATGTCTTATTCGTATATTCGTAGAAATTCGTAATTCGTAGGGTTATGAAAATTCTTTTAATAATTATTGATGGTCTTGGAGATGAATCAATACCTCAATTAGGAAATAGAACTCCATTGGAAGTAGCCAAGACCCCCAATTTAGATTTTTTAGCTAAAAATGGAATTTGTGGATTGGTTAAAGTTAAATTCCGTGGGGCCACTCCCACTTCTGAAGGGGCCCATTTTTCTTTATTTGGTTATGATCCTGCGTTTTATAAAATAAGAAGGGGAATTATTACAGCAACCGGTACCGGTATGAAGGTAAAAGAAGGTGATGTTGCCCTGAGGGGAAATTTCGCTACTGTTGATGAGAAATTAAATATGATTGACAGGAGGGCTGGAAGAATTAAAAATACAACAGCCTTAATTAAAATCTTAGAAAGAATAAAAATTGACGATGTGAAGTTCTTGTTAAGAAGCGCCACCGAACATAGATTAGGAATTATTATGAGGAGACTCCAACCCGCCCGCCACCCTTCCGCCAAAGGCGGGCCCCTAAATTTAAGCCCTAATATCTCAGACGGAGATCCATTTTATGGAAAGTTAGGGAAAAGAGCAAGAAAAATTAGACCACTTGATAAGACTTTGGAGGCAGCTTTTACAGCAAAAATTTTAAATGAGTTTTTAAGAAAAACTCATGAGATTTTAAAAACTCATCCTCAAAATAAAAAAAGAGAGAAGTTAGGATTACCCCCAGCCAATTATCTTTTGGTGAGAGGAGCCTCTACTGTTAAAAAATTGCCTTCTTTTAAAGAAAAATATGGCTTGAGGGCTTGTTGTATTGCCGGAAAGTTTCTTTATCAACAAATTGGAAAGATTTTAGGAATGGATTTAATTTTAGTTAAAGGAGCAAATGGGAAGCCAAATACAAATTTAAGAGGAAAAATTCGAGCTACAAAAAGGGCTTTGAAAAAATATGATTTTGTTTTTTTACATATTAAAGCTACTGACTCCTTAGCTGAAGACGGAAACTTTTTAGATAAAAAGAAATTTATTGAAAAAATTGATAAAAATTTAAAACCAATTTTGAATTTAAAAAATACTTTGATCGTCGTCACTGCCGACCATTCAACCTGTTCGCTTTTAAAAAGACATTGCAAAAAACCCGTCCCAATTTTGATCTACAAAAAGGGAATAGAGGTAGACTACTACCCACTTATCACCCTTCAACCCAAACCCACTCACCCTAAAAAAGTAGAAAAATTTTCAGAAAGAGCCTGTCAAAAAGGAAAATTAGGGAAAATAAAACAAATTAATTTAATGTCAAAGATTTTACTTTACAGAAAATAAGATTTATACTATATTTTAAGTATAAGAACCTTTCGCGAAACGAAAGAACCTTGATTTCTCGCTTCGTTCAAAATTATGGTCGAAAAACTAACTAAAAATTTAATACCCGTAGCCATTATTATTGCCGGGCTTTGTATTGCCGGAGCGATAATTTACATAGATCAAGGAAAGGGCATTTCGGGGAATTTATTATCTCCCCAGGAGGCAGCAGAAAAGGCAATAACCTTTATAAACCAGAATTTGTTACAAGAAGGCATGACAGCTTCTTTAATAAATGTAGTAGAGGAAAATGGGTTGTATAAGTTTCATCTTAAAGTAGCGGAACAAGAATTTGATTCCTATGTAACCCAAGATGGTAAACTTTTATTTCTCGAAGGCATCGATTTGGAATCTGCCCCTGTTGTTTCAGGAGAAGGGGAGGAAACACCTCAAGAAATTCCAAAAAGAGATACTCCTGATGTTAAACTTTTTGTGATGAGCTACTGCCCCTATGGTTTGCAGATGCAAAAAGCTTTCCTGCCGGTATATGATTTACTAAAAGATAAAGCAAAAATGGAAGTATATTTTGTTGACTATATAATGCACGAGAAAGAAGAAATCGATGAGAATTTAAGGCAATATTGTATTCAGAAAGAGGAAAAAGAAAAATTTGGTGCTTATCTTAGTTGTTTTGTAAAAGATGGTGATTTTGAAAAATGTATCTCTGAAACCAATATAAATGAAACGAAACTCACTGCCTGTATATCAGAAACCGACACAAAATATAATATAACTTTCCAGTATAATGATAAGAGTACCTGGCTCAATGAAAGTTTTCCCAAGTTTGACGTCCACTCGGATCTTAATGAAAAATATGGGGTAAGGGGTTCTCCGACCGTAGTTATAAATGATACAGTGGTAAATATAAACCCAAGATCACCAGAGAAATTCAAAAGTACTATTTGCCAGGCCTTTACTTCAGAGCCTCAAGAGTGTTCTCAGACTCTTTCTGATGACGTTCCTTCTCCCGGCCTTGGTGGGGGAACAGGTTCTTCTAGTGGTGGAAGTTGTCAATAAAAAATAATTGTGATTTATGGTAAAAGTTTATTCGACTTCAACTTGTCCTTATTGCTTTACTCTTAAAGAATTCTTAAAAAAACATAATATTGAGTTTGAGGATATTGATGTTTCAAAAGATAAGAAAGCCCTTGGAGAAATGATTAAAAAATCAGGACAAATGGGAGTGCCAGTTATTGAAATTGATGAGGAAATTATTGTTGGTTTTGATAAGGAGAAAATCGTGCAACTTTTAAATATTAAAGAGTGAAATTATGCCAAAAATTGTTATTAATGGTTTTGGTCGTATCGGTCGGCCAACATTTAAAAGAATTTTAAAAAATCATCCTGATTTGGATTTAGTGGCAATCAATGATTTAACTGATACCGGAACCTTAACCCATTTGTTAAAATACGATTCTGTATACGGAATTTATGAAAGGCCGATTAAATCTACCAAAGATAGTCTTTTAATTGAGGGAACCTATAATGGGAAAAAAGTAAAAGCCTTGGCTGAGCCAGACCCAGGAAAATTACCCTGGAAAGAATTGGGAATAGATATTGTTTTAGAATGCACTGGTAGGTTCACTGATTTTCCGGATGCTAAAAAGCATATTTTAGCTGGGGCAAAAAAAGTAATAATCTCTGCTCCTTCAAAAAGCTCAGAAGTTAAAACTTTTGTCCTGGGAGTAAATGAAGAAGAATATGATTCCAAAAAAGATAATGTAATTTCTATGGGCTCTTGTACAACAAATTGTTTAGCTCCAATAATTAAGGTTTTAGATGATAATTTTGGAATAGTTTCTGGTTTTATGACAACTATTCATTCTTATACCACTAACCAAAGAATCTTAGATTTACCTCATAAAGATTTACGCCGGACTAGGGCAGCTGCTTTAAATATTATTCCTACAACTACCGGAGCAGCCAGGGCCATTGGAAAAGTAATCCCGAAATTGGAAGGAAAACTGAATGGTATTGCCATGCGGGTTCCTACTCCTACTGTTTCAGTTTTAGACTTAATTTGTATCTTGGAGAAAAAAGTGACGGCTGAGGAAATAAATTATACCTTTAAAAAGGCCTCACAGGAAAAAAGATTTGAGGGGATTTTGGGAGTGGAAGATACTCCTTTAGTTTCTTCAGATTATATTGGAAATTCTTTTTCAGCAATTTTAGATGCTCCCTTAACTTTGGCTAAAGATAATTTAGTTAAAGTCGTTGCCTGGTATGATAACGAATGGGCTTACGCATGTAGACTCGCGGAATTCGCCGAATATATTGGAAAGAAGCTTTAATATTTAATTAGCACAATAGATAAGGGTAGCGTAGGACCATTCGGAGAAAGGGGTCGGGAAAACTGAGTGTTTTCCCGTGTAGGAAAACAGGGAGGCCGAAAGGCCGACCGCCAGAAACCGAGAGGTGTCTGGGGAGCGGAGCGAAGTGAACGAAGTGAGCGCTCGAGCGAAGCGAGAGGGAGCGGATCGACGAATGGGCTTATGCTTGTAGATTAGCTGAGTTCGCCGAATTCATTGGAAAGAAATTGTAATTTGAAATCAGTCCAAATGGGCGGGGCTTCACCCCGCCCATTTTGCATCTTTGGTATCTTTTTTAATTTTAATAAAGTTGGTATAATAAATTGAACTGATTTTTTAATTACATTTTAAAACATGATTAAAAAAAGAAATCTATTTTCGAATAAAATGAGAAAACAAGGTTCTGCCGAAGGCGGGTTCTTGATTTCGGAGAAATCAAGGTTCTTGCCGAAGGCAGGGTTCTTATATTTCCCAACCAAGGAATTCAAAAAAAAGGCCTGTCTAAATAAAAGTTCAATTTATAAGGAGGCCAAAAAAAATCCAGTCAGATTTTGGGGGAAATTAGCCAAAGAAATTTTCTGGCGGAAAAAATGGAAAAAAACATTTTCTCATCAACCACCTTATTTCAAGTGGTTTGTAGGGGGAAAATTAAATATTACTGAGAACTGTTTGGATAGAAATCTGGAAAAGAAAAAAAACAAAGTTGCTTTAATTTGGGAACCAGAACCAATTGAAGAGCGACCTCGAATTTTAACTTATTATGAACTTTACAGACAGGTAAACAAATTTGCTAATGCTTTAAAAAAATTAGGGGTTAAAAAGGGAGATAGAGTGGGAATTTATTTGCCAATGATTCCTGAGGTTGTAATTTCAATGTTGGCTTGTGCCAGGATTGGGGCAGTTCATACAGTTGTCTTTTCAGCATTTTCAAGTGCTGCCTTAAATATAAGATTGAAAATCACTGAGGCCAAAATTTTAATTACTGCTGATGGTTATTATCGAAGAGGTAAAATTATTAATCTAAAAGGAAACGCTGATTTAGGAATTAAAGAAACAAAAGTTAAAAAAGTTATTGTAGTAAGGCGAGCAAAAAATAAAATAAGCTGGAAAGGGGGAAGGGATTTTTGGTGGGATGATTTAATAGAAAACGAGAATGATTTTTGCCAGCCAAGGATAATGGATAGTGAAGATTTATTATTTATTTTATTCACTTCTGGGACTACTGGCGTCCCAAAAGGTTGCATTCACACTTGCGGAGGTTATACAGTTCAGACAAAATTTACTGGAAAATGGATATTTGACTTCAAAGAAGATGACATTTTTTGGTCAATGGCTGACATTGGTTGGATAACCGGCCATACCTATTCTTGTTATTCTCCTCTAATTAATGGAATAACCTTTTTGATTTTTGAAGGAGCGCCTAACTGGCCAACCCCTGACAGGTGGGCAAAAATTATTGAAAAATATGGAGTAACAACATTTTATACTGCTCCTACTGCCATTAGAATGTTTGAAAAGTACGGGAGAGAACTTCTCAAAAAATATAAGTTCAGTACCCTTCAAGTTTTGGGTTCAGTTGGTGAACCGATCGATGAGGCGGCCTGGAATTGGTATTTTAGAGAAGTCGGTAAAAAACGTTGCCCAATTGTTGATACCTGGTGGCAGACAGAAACCGGTGGAGTTCTGATAACTTCTTTGCCAGGAATAGGCCCTTTCAAACCAGCCTTTACCGGCTTACCTTTCCCTGGAATAACGGTTGATATTCTTGCCCCGTACCGAGCCGAAGGCTCTGATTCGGAGTTAGATGAAAAACCCCGCAGTAGAGCAAGCTCACTACGGGGCAAAGGGAAGTCCTGTCCACCCGGTGAAGAAGGAGACCTGGTCATTTTACCTCCTTTTGCCCCTGGTTTATTAAGGGGAGTCTATAAAAATCCAAAAAAATATTTAAAAACTTATTGGAGTCAATATGGAAAGAAAATCTACTTCACTTCTGATGCCGCCTATAAAGATAAAAATGGTTTAATCAGAATTGTTGGCCGAGTAGATGATGTAATAAAAGTGGCCGGCCATAGATTAACTACCGGAGAAATAGAAGCAGCTATTAATTTACATCCCGATATAACAGAATGTGCGGTTGTCGGAATTCCAGATGAAATAAAAGGAGAAGTGCCAGCAGTTTTTGTGATTTCTAAAGTAGCAAAGTCGATTTTAAAAATAAGAAAAGAAGTAGTAAATCAGATTAGAAAAGAAATTGGGCCAATTGCTTTACCAAAAGAAGTTTATTTAGTTAAAGATTTACCAAAGACAAGATCGGGTAAAATAATGAGACGGATTTTAAAGAGATTGTTTACTGGTGGGAGATTAGGAGATTTATCGACCTTAGCTAATCCCGGGAGCGTTGAGGAAGTTAAAAAGATAATTAAAGGAACAAAATAACAAAAGGATGAAAAAATTCATTTTGTGGTTTAAGGAAATTTCTTCAAGAGATCTTCTCTTAGTTGGAGGAAAGAATGCCTCATTGGGGGAGATGTTTTCTGAACTTTCTAAAAAAGGAGTCCAAGTTCCCGATGGTTTTGCTTTAACATCTGTGGCTTTTTGGCACTTTTTGAAAGAAAATAAGATTGATAAAAAATTAAAGGAAATTTTTGCTAAATTTAATCCAAAGAGTATAAAAAGCCTTCAGAAAACTGGCAGAACTGCCAGAAATTTAATTTTAAAGGCAAAGTTTCCAGAAGATTTTAAAAAAGAGATTTTAAAGGCTTATAAAGAGCTTTCTAAAAGATATAATGAGAAGAATGTAGATGTTGCTGTTCGTTCTTCGGGGACCTGTGAAGATATTCCCGAGGCTTCTTTCGCCGGTCAATTTGAAACATTTTTGAATGTTGCAGGTCCAGAGAATTTATTAAAAGCCATTAAAAAATGTTTAGCCTCTTTGTTTAATGATAGGGCTATTGCTTATAAAGAAGAAAAAGGATTTTCTCATTTGAAAATTGCTTTATCCGTTGGAGTACAAAAGATGGTTAGGTCTGATTTGGCCTCTGCTGGAATAATATTTACTTTAGATACAGAAACCGGTTTTCCCAACGTTGTTTTAATTAATTCAATTTTTGGAGCCGGAGAGATGATTGTTAAAGGAAAGATTACTCCTGATGAATTTTATGTTTTCAAACCAACATTAAAGAGGGGTTTTAAATCAATAATTGTCAAAAATTTAGGAAGAAAAACTAAAAAATATATTTATGGAAAAGAAGGGGGGCTAAAAGAAATAAATGTTCCCCAAAAAGACCAGCAAAAATTTTCTTTAACTGATAAAGAAATAATTAAATTAGCCCAGTGGTCTTTAATAATTGAAGACCATTACTCAGAAAAGGCTAAAAAATGGATGCCCCAAGATATTGAATGGGCAAAAGATGGAAAGCTAGGTCAATTATTTATTGTTCAATCGAGACCAGAGACTGTCCATGCTCCAAAGATTGGGAAAATTTACGAGGAATATGAAATTAAAACAAAGAAAAAACCGATTCTAACTGGAATTGCCATTGGAAATAAAATTGGTCAGGGAAGAGTAAAGGTAATTCCTGATGTTTCAAAAATTCACCTTTTTAAAAAGGAGGAGGTTTTAGTAACTAAGATGACAGATCCTGATTGGGTCCCTATTATGCGATTGGCCTCAGCTATTGTAACAAATGAAGGTGGAAAAACAGCTCATGCTGCCATTGTAAGTAGAGAGTTAGGGATTCCTTGTATTGTTGGAGCAAAAACTGCTACTAAGGTCTTAAAGACCGATCAAGCTATAACTGTTGATTGTACTCAGGGCTTAAATGGAAGAATATTTTTGGGCAAAATCCCTTTTGAAATTAAAAGATATGATTTAAAGAAAATTCCTAGATTAAAGACAAAAATTATGATTAATATTGGGGCTCCCGATATTGCCTTTAAAATCTCATTCTTGCCAAATAGTGGGGTAGGGCTAGCCAGAATCGAATTCATTTTAGCTGAAAAAATCAGAATCCATCCTCTGGCTTTGTATCATTTCCGAAAATTAAAAAATAAAAAACTAAAAAAGAAAATTGAGGAAATTACTACTGGATATAAAGATAAAAGAGAGTATTTCATTAATAAATTGGCAGAAGGAATATCTCAAATTGCCTCAGCTTTTTATCCAAAGCCAGTGATTGTTAGGCTCTCTGATTTTAAAACAAACGAATATAAAAATTTAATTGGAGGAGAAATTTTTGAGAGAGAGGAGGCGAATCCAATGTTAGGTTTTAGGGGGGCCTGTAGATATATTGATAAAAGTTTTCAGCCCGCTTTTGAAATGGAATGCAAGGCTTTAAAAAGAGCAAGAGAAGTTTTTGGTTTAAAAAATATCTGGGCAATGGTTCCTTTTTGCCGAACAGTCAAAGAAGGGAAAGAAGTTTTAGATTTAATGGCAAAAAATGGATTAGAAAAAGGGAGGGATGGATTGAAAGTTATTGTTATGTGTGAAATCCCCTCAAATGTTATTTTGGCTGAGAAATTTTTGGAAATCTTTGATGGGATGTCAATCGGATCAAATGATTTGACTCAGCTATCTTTGGGAATGGACAGAGATAATGCTCAAATAGCTAAAATTTCTGATGAAAGAGATCTGACAATTAAAAAAATGGTAAGGAAGGTTATCAGGCTTTGTAATTTAAAGAAAAAATATTGTGGAATCTGTGGTCAGGCACCAAGTGATTTTCCCGAATTTGCTGAATTCTTGTTAAAAGAGAGAATTGAATCAATGTCATTGAATCCAGACACGGTAATTAAGACAATTTTGAAACTTAGTAAAAAAAAGAAAATAAAACAAAACTAAAGGTTGCGGGCTTTTCTCTCTTTTAAATTTAAAATATAATTATCGTAGAACAAGGTTTTTAAAATTCAAGGTCGAGAAAATTAATAAATTAAAAAATCTATGGCAAAAATTACTCTAAGTATAATAAAGGCTGATATTGGGAGTATTGGCGGACACGTAAAACCCAGTCAGAGACTTTTGGAAACAGTTGAAAATTTTATTAAAGAAAAAGGCAAAGGCAAAATTCTCGATTATTATGTCGGTCATACTGGAGATGATATTGCTATTTTATCAACTCATAAAAAAGGAGTTTTAAATCCGAAAATCCATAAACTCTGCTGGGATGCTTTTGTAGCTGGTACCAAAATTGCCAAAAAGCAGGGTCTATATGGAGCAGGTCAAGATTTATTAAAGACAGCTTTTTCTGGAAATGTTAAAGGAATGGGGCCAGCCGTGGCTGAATTGGAAATTGCTGAGCGACCGGCTGAGCCTTTTCTTTTCTTTGCCGCTGATAAAACTAATGCCGGAGCATTTAGTTTACCTTTATATTTAACTTTTGCTGATCCAATGTATACTCCTGGCTTTATGCTCTCTCGGGTTATAAAAAAGGGGTTTAGGTTCACGATTATGGATGTTTCTTATACAAAAGCTAATAAGATTATTGAATTAAATGCACCCGAAGAAATTTATGATATTGCTGTTCTTTTAAGGGACCCTGAAAGATTTGTAATAGAGAGCATTTTCTCAAGGGCTACTGGTGAGCAGGTGGCTTCAGTGAGTACTACCAGACTTAGGAATATTGCCGGTAGATATGTTGGAAAAGATGATCCGGTAATGTTAGTTAGGGCCCAGAAAAATTTTCCAGCTACCGGAGAAATCCTTTCCCCTTATGCTATTTCACCTTATGTTCCAGGTTTCATGAGAGGAAGCCATGTAGGTCCTTTGATGCCGGTAAAGAAAAATTCTCCAGTTTCTTTTTTCGATGGCCCACCAGTAGTTTCTTGTTTAGCCTTTTCTGTTAAAAATGGGAAATTAACAGAACCCGCTGATGCCTTCGACCAACCTTTCTGGGATTATGTCAGAAAAAAGGTTGCTAAAAAGGCTGAGGAAATTAGAAGGCAAGGATTTTATGGAGCAGCTATGTTGCCCTATTCCGAATTGGAATACGGAGGGATAGTTGAAACCTTAAAGAAATTAGAAAAAAGATTTGTTATTCGAAAAAAATAATATGAATAAAAAAATTTTAGTTGTTTTAATTATCTTAATTGTCTTGATTATTGGCTGGTTAGTCTGGAAGTATCAAATCTCAGGGAATGTTTTAATCACTACTGATAAAACAGAATATGAACAAAAAGAGACTTTAAGAGTGAAAATTAAAAACAATTTCAGAAAAAATGTCTGTTTTTCCTCTTGTTACCCTTATTATTTAGAGAGAAAGACTGAAGAATGGAAATCTTATCTTTATGGAGATTGCCAAAAAAAAGATTTGATCGAGACCTGCGTTAACCCAGGTGAAGTTAAGGCATTTGAAATTACTTTATCTCCAGTGGAAGCGGGTCTCCACCGAATTGCTATACCAATCTGCTCAGATTGCAAAACTGGAGAAGAATTTAAAGAAAGTAGAAAATTTTATTCCAATGAATTCACGATTAAAGAGAAAGACGAAACCGCCAATTGGAAGACTTATAGGAATGAGGAGTATGGGTTTGAGATAAAGTATCCAGATGATTGGCATATACACGAGGTAGAAGACGGATATATTGGGATAGTAGACACCGAGGAAAAGGTTTTCCCACAAATGGTTTTTCAGAAAAGTAATTGGATGGGAGTTACAATTATTTATTATTCGAAACCAACTGATTTTACTTGGGAAGAATGGCTAAGGAAAAGAGATATAGTAGGATATGAAAAATCTACTGAGAGGGGCTTAGAGGTAATAAAGATTACAGAAAGAACTGGTATTTTCCCTGGTGAGGTATTCTTTGGTAACGAAAAGAAAATATACGGTCTTGATTATATGAGTGAATATTTTAATGAGGATGGTTCTATTAATAGAGAAAAAGAGCAAGAATGTCTAAATATTTTCAATCAAATGCTTTCTACTTTTAGGCTTTTAGAGTAAAGAAACATGAGAACAGAAACAAAAATCATAATCGGGCTTTTGGTGATTGCGATTTCGATTAGTGGTTTTTTGATTTGGTTGACTTATCAAGTTTCTGGGAATGTTCTGGTCACTACTGATAAAACAGAATATGAAAAAGGCGAGGTTTTGAAAGTGAAAATCCAAAACAATTTCAGAAAAAATGTCTGTTTTTCTTCTTGTTACCCTTATTTATTGGAAAGGAAAAATGAAAAATGGGAAAGCTACAAATATGCTGAATGTTATGACCTTGATTCGAATGGAAAATGTATCTCTCCGGGACAGATTAAAGCCTTTGAATTAACTTTACCTCAAGTTCCAGGCGGTCTTCATAGATTAGCTATTCCTGTTTGTATAGGTTGTAAAGGTGAAGATACTTTTAAAGAAAGTAAAAGGTTTTATTCAAACGAATTTATAATTAAATAAATTTTAAATAAGAAGTTGCCCCACCCCAATTTTGCAAGGGTTGTGGGTAGCGGCACACTCCTTGGTCAGCTTCGCTGATCTCGGAGGTCCTATTTAGATACAGTGCCGCAAGAATTTAATTTACGGTTTACTAAGGATTTAGAACGAAGCTCTAAACAGAGACAAAATTGAAGCGGGGTGCTCATTTTTTGTCTCTTCACTCCGTTCAGAAGACAAAAATGGCAAAAATTATCCTTGAGCGGGAAAAATGCATTGGCTGTGGTTCTTGTGCGGCCTTGTGCCCAAAATATTTTGAAATGGCTGAGGATGGAAAAACTAAGCTTTTGGGTTCAAAGCAAAATCCAAAAGACGGAAATGATGAATTGGAAATAGAAAAAGTTGAATGCGCTCAAGAAGCAGTTGATGTCTGCCCCGTCCAAATTATCCATATCGTTAAGTAAGCACTAAATTCCAAGCACCAAATAGCAAATAATATCCAATGACCAAAACTCTAAACCGTTTGGAATTTAGAATTTATAATTTGGGATTTGTTTGTGATTTAGAATTTGTAATTTGAGATTTAAAGAAGTTATGTTAACTTTATCAGCAAAAATCCGCAAGGATCTTGGCAAAAAAGTAAAAAGCCTAAGAAAAAAGGGTATTTTGCCAGCAGTCCTTTATGGGCCAGAAACAAAAACCCTATCTTTGGAAATTGACTTAAAAGAGTTTGAGAAAATCTATAAAGAGGCTGGAGAAAGTTCTCTGATCTCTCTCGAGATTAAAGGCAAAAAAGAAAAGGCCCCGGTTTTAATTTATGAGGTGGAAAAACATCCTTTAACTGAGAAACCAATCCATGTTGATTTTTATCAACCAAGACTAAAAGAAGAAGTTGAAGTCACAGTTCCCTTAATTTTTGAAGGAGAGTCAAAAGCTGTAAAAGATTTAGGAGGAACTTTAGTAAAAAATATTTCAGAAGTAGAAGTTAAGGCCTTACCCCAAAATCTTCCCAAAGAAATTATAGTTAATATTGAGAAATTAAAAACCTTTGAAGACAACATTAAGATATCAGATTTGAAAATACCAGAGAAAGTTAAGATTTTAAAGGGTCTAGAAGAAATTGTAGCCTTAGTTTCTCCTCCAGAAAAAGTCGAAGAGGAATTGGAAAAACCAATTGAAGAGAAAGTAGAAGAAATAGAGAAAGTAGAGGAGAAAGCGGAGGAGAGAAGGGAAGGAGAAGAGGAGAAAAAATAATTCAAAATTCAAAAATCAAAATGCAAAATGACAAATCAAAATTCAAAATTATTTTAAACCATTGTTTGTTACTTGTAATAGTTTTACTTTTTGTCTTGCTAAATTTTAAAATTCTAGCCGAAGAAGATCTTGAGGAGATTTGTCAATTAGAAAGACTCGAACAAAAAGAAGAGACTCTCTCTAAGGAAGATTATCGGAGATTGTTAGAAAAATGTCAGAAATATTATGAAGAAATAAGTTCTCAAATTGAAACAGATATTCAAAAGACTGAAAAGGAAAAGAAAACTCTTCAAAATCAAATTTATATTCTGAAAAATAAAATAAAAAACTTAGACTATCAAATTTATCAGTCAAATTTAATGGTCAAAGACCTTGGGCTTCAGATTGAAGATACCGAAATTTCAATAGAAAAGACCTCTTTAAAAATTGAAGATTCTAAAGAAAAGCTAGCTAATATTTTGAGGCTAATTTATGAAGAAGATCAAAAGACAATTATTGAAATTTTACTTTCCGGGCCTAAACTTTCCGATTTTTTTGAGAATTTGATGGCTTTAGAGGCGATATCTTTGAAAAACCAAGAACTACTGAAAGAGATAAAAACTCTAAAATCTTATCTCGAAAATCAAAAAGAATCTTTAGATACAGAGAAAGGAGATTTAGAAAAACTTGCAAAAATCCAACAACTTCAAAAACAAGAAAGTGAATCTACCAAAAAAGAACAAGAATACTTTTTGAAATTAACTGAAACAGAATATCAAAAATATCTTAGAGAAAAAGAAGAGGCTGAAAAAAGGACTCAAGAGATTAGGGCAAGAATTTTTGAATTAATTGGAATACCCGAAGCTCCAACTTTTGGTGAGGCCTATGAGTTAGCAAAATACGTCGAGGGAGTTACTGGAGTAAGACCGGCTCTTTTGTTGGCTGTTTTAACTCAAGAATCAAATATTGGAAAAAATGTTGGCCAATGTTATTTAAAAAATCCTAAGACTGGAGAAGGTGTTAATGTTAGAAATGGAAAAAAATTGGCCAGGGTTATGAAGCCTAGTCGAGACATTCCTCCTTTTTTAAATATCTGTAAAGAGCTCGGAAGGGATCCCTATAATACTCCCGTTTCCTGTCCAATGTCTTATGGTTGGGGAGGGGCAATGGGGCCAGCCCAATTCATTCCCTCTACCTGGGTATTATACAAAGAAAAGGTCAGAGCTATTACTGGTAGCGCTGATCCTTGGAATATCAAAGATTCTTTTGTGGCCGCCGCTTTATATTTAGCTAATTTTGGAGCAACTAAACAGACTTACAATGCCGAATGGAAAGCAGTTATGATTTATTTTTCTGGCTCAACTAATAAAAAATTTAGATTTTATGGAGATTCAGTGATGAAAATCGCCAGTCAATACGCAAAAGATATTAGAGAAATTGAAAGACTGGCTAAACTTTAAATTTTTAAATAGCTTTTCTTAAAGCTTCTATGATTGGATCTAATTCTCCATTTAAAATTTTTTCTAAATTATACCAACTTTTTTTAATCCGGTGATCAGTAATTCTGTTCTGGGGGAAATTATAAGTCCTAATTTTTTCTGCCCTTTTTGCCCAGCCAATCTGGGTTTTTCTTTTTTCACGAATCTTTTTTGTTTCTACCGTTTCTTTCCTTTTCAAAAGTCTTGCCTCCAATATACTGATTGCATTTTCTTTGTTTTGTAATTGACTCCTTTCAGTTTGAGAAGTGACGACAAGGCCGGTGGGCAAGTGAGTGATTCTTACCGCCGTTTCTCTCCTATTAACATATTGGCCACCGGGTCCAGAAGCCCGATAGAGGTCAAGCCTCAGGTCTTCGGGCCTAATTTTAATTTCCGCTTTCCTTGGTTTTGGTAAAACGGCAACGGTGGCAGTTGAAGTATGAATCCTTCCTACCTTCTCAGTTACAGGTACCCTTTGGACTCGATGGACCCCTCCTTCATATTTCATTTTGGAAAAAACATTTCCATTTTTTAACTCAAAAATTATTTCTTTATAGCCATCTAATTCTGTTGGTCGAGAGTCTAAGATTCTTTGCTTCCAACCCCGCAATTGGGCATACTTTGAATACATTCTAAAAATATCTGAAGCAAATAAAGCTGCTTCTTCACCTCCAGTTCCTGCCCGGATTTCAATAATTACGGCCTGATTTCTTTTTGCCCCTTTCTCCTGTAATAAATTTCTGATTTCTCTTTCCAAATTCCCCCCCTTTTCTTTAAGTTGAATTAATTCTGTTTCTGCTAAAACCACCAGTTCTTGATCTTCTTTAGATGAAATTATTAATTTATTTTCCTCAATTCTATTTTTTATTTCTTTTAGTTCTCTTTCTTTTGAAATGATTTTTTCAAGGAAATCTTTTCTTTCTGAAAATTCCTTGAATTTCTTCCAATTAGAAATAAGATCAGGGTTGCTGATCTTTTGTAATAAATCTTGGTATTCCTTTTTAATTGTTTTAATATCTGCCATAGTTATTTTCTTTTCTTCTTTCCCTTTTTTGCTTTTTTGGCTAATCTCTTCCTAAATCTTTCTACCCTCCCCATGGTATCAACAATTTTATCTTTTCCAGTATAAAAAGGGTGACATTTTGAACAAATCTCTATTTCAATAAATTCTTTAGTTGAGCCAATAGTAAAAGTATTTCCGCAAGCGCAGCGAACCTGGGCATTTGGATAATATTTTGGGTGGATGTTCTTTCTCATAAATTCCTATAAAGTATCAAAATAAATACACATTTTATCCTAACAGAAATTCTTTTTAAAATCAACTCTTTATCAAACTCCTTGATTAAATATCGAAATAATAGTATATTTAAAATTGATTTAACATGGCAAAAGTTAAAGAAAAAAAGAAAGAATTTAATATCGATTTAGAAGAGATGGCCAAATCCGGAGTTCATCTTGGTCACCGAACCTTTCGGATTCATCCTAAGATTGAGCCTTATCTCTTGGGAGTAAGGAATAATATCCACATTATTGACCTTGAAAAAACGGCTGAAAAATTAAAAGAGGCCTTAAAATTTATTCAGGAGATTAAAAAAGAAGGGAAGATTTTACTTTTAATTGGAACAAAAATTCAATTTAGAGATTTAGTAAAGAGTATCGCTAAAGAGTGCGGCCTACCCTATGTCTCAGAAAGGTGGTTGGGAGGGACTTTTACTAATTTCGAGACTATTTTAAAAAGAATAGAGTATTTCAAAGATTTAGAAAGAAAAAAAGCCGAAGGAGAATTAGAAAAATACACTAAAAAAGAAAAATTGAAAATTGATAAGGAACTTCAAGATCTCAGAGTAAAGTTTGAAGGAATAAAAAAATTAACTCAACTCCCCGATGCCATTCTTGTTTTAGATATGAAAAAAGATGAGTTGGCTATTAAAGAGGCAAAAAAGAAAGGAGTAAAAATCATTGGAATAGCCCATACCAATATTGATCCAAATTTAGCTGATTATCCCATTCCAGCTAATGATGATGCGATTCCATCAGTAAAGTATATTTTAGAGAAAGTAAGAGAAGCGATACTAAGTGCAAAACTCAAAACGCAAAGCGCAAAAAAATAACAAGTTTCTTTCATTTTAACATTCTAACATTTGAACATATAAACATTTTGGATTAAATTTTGTTAGAATATTAAGATGCTAAAATGTTAAGATGGTTAATATCGATCGGATTAGGCAATTAAGAAAAGAGACCGGAGTTTCAATCCAAGAATGTAAACGGGCCTTAGAAGAGACCAAGGGGGATTTAGAAAAAGCAAAGGGAATTTTAAAGAAGTGGGGACAGGATTTCGCTGGGAAAAAGGCTGAAAGAGAGACAAAAGAGGGGATTATTGAAAGTTATATCCACCCAAATAAAAAAATTGGGGTAATAGTGGAATTACATTGTGAATCAGATTTTGTAGCCAGATCGGAAAATTTTCAAAAACTGGCTCATGAGTTATGTCTCCAAATTGCTGCTATGAAACCATTATTTTTGAAAGAGGAGGATATTCCTGATGAATTTTTAGCCGGAGAGCGAAAAATTTATCAAGAACAATTTAAAGACTCGGGCAAATCTCAAAAAATAATCAATCAGATTATTGAGGGAAAACTTAAAAAATACAAAGAAGAAATCTCTTTGACGTCACAACCTTGGATAAGAGATGAAACAAAACAAATTGAGAATTTAATTAATGAGTATATTGCCCATTTGGGAGAAAATATTATTATAAAAAGATTTGTTCGCTACGAAATTTAAAATAAAGAATTATGGTAGAGTTAATAGCTACAGTAGTCTTATTTGGTAGCCTCATTGGGATGGGGGTAATTTTGACACGGAAAATTCCGGTTTTAAGAAAATTACCAGAAATCGAAACAAGAGGCTTTGATTTGGAAAATAATTTCCTGAGACTAAAAGAAAAGGTTAAAACTTTAAATCCTTTTAAAAATTTTTCAACTGAAATCTTCCTACAAAAAATACTTTCAAAAATTAGAATTTTAACCTTAAAGACCGAGAGTAAAACCGCTACCTGGCTTCAAAAATTGCGAGAAAGATCTCAGAAAAAGAAAATGGAAGAAAATGACGATTATTGGGAGGAGTTAAAAAAATCAACTAACCAAGAAGAAAAACTTGAATAAAATTTTGCCGGGATAGCTTGGCGGTACCCCGCACTGTAGCAAAGCTAAGTGCGGGGCAAGGAGCAACGTTTAGCCGCCTTAGCTTAGTGGTAAAGCAGTGGTTTTGTAAACCACTGACGCGGGTTCGATTCCTGCAGGCGGCTCAGAAGGTTGGAGGTCTGTCCCATGTACACTGAGCAAAGCGAAGTGTTGTACGGGGTTCGCCCCGTCATCCGACGGGGCGCCCAGTTGAATAACTGGGCGAATCCGACCGCCGGCTTTCAAATTTTTGAATTATGAAAATAGCAATTGGCAGTGATGAAAAAACTTATTTAACCGATTTTGTAATTGAAGAGTTAAAAAAACGAAGATATGAAATAGGAATGTTTGGTGCCTTGACATCCGGTGAAAAAACATCTTGGCCAGAAGTAGGTAAATTAGTAGGAGAGAAAGTAGCCAGTAAAGAATACGATCAAGGAATCCTGTTTTGCTGGACAGGTACCGGAGTCTCAATTGCCGCTAATAAAATTCCCGGAATCAGGGCAGCTCTTTGTTTTGATGCCGAAACAGCTAAAGGGGCAAGAAAATGGAACGATGCCAATGTTTTAGTTATGAGCCTTCGCCTCACTTCCGAAAATGTTGCAAGAGAGATACTCAACGCTTGGTTTAGTTCTGAATTTGACGAAGGAAAAATCGATAGGATAACAAAGTTAAGAGAAATTGAGCAGAAATATTCGAGGTCCTAAAAAGGAAATAAAATGGAGATAAAAAGGGAATTAGATTATTTAAAAAAAGAAATAGATGAAAGACTAAAACTTTATTTTGAGAAAAAAATTAAAGAAACTAAAAAGATTTCTCCAATAATTTCCAAAATGGTAGCTGATATTGGAGAATTTATTTTGAGGGGAGGCAAAAGGATTCGGCCAATTTTTTTCCATTATGGCTACTTAGCTGCAGGTGGTAAAAATAAAAAGGAAATTTTAGATGCTTCCCTTTCCATTGAGATAATCCACAATTATATCCTTATTCACGATGATATCATTGACCGCGATGAATTTCGGCGAGGAAAACCAACAATTCATCAAAAATATAAAAAAATTTACCGGAAAATTTCTAAAGAAGCTAAGCATTTAGGGATTTCAGCCGGAATTGTGACAGGTGACTTAACTTCCCTTTTTGGTTATGAAATCTTAACTAAATCGAAATTTCCCGAATCGCTTAAACTTAAAGCCTTAGAGAGACTCAGTCAGATATTAATCGATGTATTTATTGGAGAAATACTGGATGTATTTTTGGGAATATCGCGTCAACTTAAAAAAGATGAGATCTTTAAAATTTTGGAATACAAAACTGCCAGATATACAATTGAAGGGCCCTTGCATTTAGGAGCAATCTTGGCTGGGGCTGATCAAAGGTTATTAAAGGAATTAACAGATTATGCTATTCCTTTGGGTATTGCTTTTCAAATCCAAGATGATATTTTAGGAATATTTGGAGACAAAAAAAAGACTGGCAAGCCCTTAGGTTCTGATTTAAAAGAAGGAAAGCAAACCCTTTTGATTTTTAAAGCTAAAAAATCAACTAATCAAAAACAGAGAAAAATTATTGATCGAGCTTTAGGAAACCCTCATTTGACTAAAAATCAATTAGAAAAAGTTAGAGAAATTATTATTAAAACTGGTTCTCTTAATTTTTCTCAAAATTTAGCTAAGGAACTGGTTTTAAAATCAAAAACCTCAATCAGAAAATCAATTTTCCCTTTTTTAGTAAAAGAATTTTTAATTGGAATTTCAGATTATATAATTGAGAGGGAAAAGTAGGACTTGACAGGCTTTTTGGATCTGGTAAAATGAAAATAGAAAGAAATGTTAAAAATTTTTGAAAAATGAGATAAAATAGATCAAAAAGCGAAGATATCTGAACTAAACCACGAAATATCTTCGTGGTTGTTTATTAAAAAAGCACATTAAAAATCAGTTTTTTAGAGTTGCCTCGAAAAAATATTTATTTTGAGGATTTGATCCTAGTCCAGGATGAACGCTGGCGGCGTGGATAAGGCATGCAAGTCGAGGGACGCATTGCTTTGCAATGCGGACCGGCAAACGGGTTAGTAATACGTGGGTAACGAACCCTAGAGACGGGCATAACTCGTCGAAAGGCGAGCTAATTCCCGATGGTTCCTCTACCATATAAATGGTAAAGAATAAAAGGAAGTCGTAAGACAACCGCTCTAGGATCGGTCCGCGGCCTATCAGCTAGCAGGTAGGGTAATGGCCTACCTGGGCAATGACGGGTAGGGGAGATGAGAGTCTGTTCCCCAACACTAGCACTGAGACACGGGCTAGACTCCTACGGGAGGCAGCAGTCGAGAATATTGGTCAATGGGGGAAACCCTGAACCAGCGACGCCGCGTGCTCGAAGAAACCCTTCGGGGTGTAAAAAGCTTTTCTGGAGGAGGAACCTTCGGGTGACAGTACTCCAGGAATAAGCGGGTGCTAATTCTGTGCCAGCAGCAGCGGTAAAACAGGACCCGCAAGCGTTATCCGGATTTATTGGGCGTAAAGGGTCCGTAGGCGACTAGGTTAGTCTCTAGTTAAAGACCCAGGGCTTAACCTTGGGGATGCTAGAGATACTGCCTGGATAGAGGGCGCTAGGGGTGGATAGAACGCTCGGTGTAGGGGTGAAATCCGTTGATATCGAGCGGAATACCAAAAGCGAAGGCATTCCACTGGAGCGACCCTGACGCTGAGGGACGAAAGCGTGGGGAGCAAAAAGGATTAGATACCCTTGTAGTCCACGCTGTAAACGATGGACACTGGCTATCTGAAGTGTCGACCCTTCAGGTGGCGAAGCTAACGCGTTAAGTGTCCCGCCTGGGAAGTACGGCCGCAAGGTTGAAACTCAAAGGAATAGACGGGGACTCACACAAGCGGTGGACCATGTGGCTCAATTCGACGATAAACGAAGAACCTTACCAGGGCTTGACACCCGCCTGAAAACTTTCCGAAAGGAGAGTCTTCTTACAAGGACAGGCGGGCAGGTGCTGCATGGTTGTCGTCAGCAGGTGCCTTGAGGTGCTCCCTTAGATGGGGAAACCTGCGCAACCCTTACCCTATGTTTTATTTGTCATAGGGAACTGCCTGAGACAATCAGGAGGAAGGTGAGGATGACGCCAAATCAGCATGGCCCTTTGATGCCCTGGGCTGCACACGTGGTACAATGGCCGATACAATGGGTTGCCAAGCCGTAAGGCGGAGCTAATCCCATCAAAGTCGGTCTCAGTTCGGATTGAGGTCTGCAACTCGACCTCATGAAGCTGGAATCGCTAGTAATCGCCAATCAGCCATGTGGCGATGAATATGTTCCTGAGTCTTGTACTCACCGCCCGTCACGTCAAGCGAGCTGGGAATACCCGAAGTTCCGCGTCTGACGCGGGCCTAAGGTGGGCTCAGTGAGAGGGACGAAGTCGTAACAAGGCACGGGTAGGGGAACCTGTCCGTGGATCACTTCATTTAATTTTTAGTGCCGACTATAGTTGAAGTCTGGAATTCGGATTTTAACCATAGGGTATTGATCGAACATCCTAAAGATCGATCTTTCCTTCTTCGCTCCTTTGTGGAGCTTCGAAGGATCCACCGTAGCCCTTGGCAAAGGTGGACGAGGCAACTCTAAGAAACTGAAAAAAAACGGCTTTGGCCGATTTTTTTTGCTTGATTTTTAATTTCCATTTGCTAAAATATTACTGTGGTCTAGGACGGGAGTTTCCGCAGGGCTAAGAACTCTCGCGTCCCAACCAAAATTGTTTTATAATCTGGAAAAAGATATAAATATGCCAATTTCAAAAAAATTACTCAAATTTTTAGAGAAAGCTAAAATTAAATATGAGAAAATTCTTCACAGGACAGTTTATACTGCCTATGATAAAGCTCAAACCTTAAAAGTTCCCGAGAAAATCGTTGGAAAAACCTTAGTAATGAAATTTGATAGAGATCCAGCCGTTATCTTGATTCCAGCGAATAAAAATCTTGATAAAGGAAAATTTAAAAAATTGGTTAACAAGTTTCTTAAAAAAGCGGATAAAAAACCAGTAAAAAAAATTAATTTTGTAACCGAAAGATGGATGAAGAAAAATCTCAAGGGAGTAAAGGTTGGAGCAATTCCTCCTTTCGGAAGTTTATGGCAAATGCAAACTTTTATTGATAAATCTTTTTTAAAAAATCCAAAAATTATTTTAAATGCCGGAGATTATAATTGGTCTATAAAGATTACACCAAAATCCTTTAAAAAATTAATACCTGATTTAATAACTGGAAATATTAGTAAGAAAAGAAAATGAAATTTCGATGTATTATCGAATTTTCTCTAAAATTTATGAAATGGGAGCAAAAAAGATGTGCAAGGATTGTGAAGATTTTATTGAAAAGGGCTCGAAAATTCTTGATTTAGGATGTGGATCAGGAATAGTAGCTAAAAATTTTCGAGATTTTTTCAAAGCAGAGATTATTGGGGTGGATATTAAAGATAATAGAGTGCTTGATATCCCTTTTAAAATTATCGATGGGAAAAATCTCCCCTTTAATGACCATTTTTTCGATATAGTTTTGATAAGTTATGTTTTGCATCACTCCCGGGATCCAGAAAGACTATTAAAAGAAGCAAAAAGAGTTTCCAAAAAACTTATCATTTACGAGGATTTACCAGAAGGAATTCTCTCGAAATTGAGATGTCGGCTTCATCAAATTACTTTTTTTGGAGGAGAAAGAAAAAAATTCCATTTTAAGACAAAAGATGAATGGAAGAAAATTTTCAAGAAACTTGGCCTTAAAATTATTGAAAAAAAGCGGGTTTTTTCCCCATTTGATTGGATTGACCCAGTAAAGAGATTCCTCTTTGTTTTAGAAGCAACTTAAACATTATGGGCACGTAGTTCAATGGTAGAACATCTTTCTGATAAAAAGAAGGTCGTAGGTTCGATTCCTTCCGTGCCCACCAAGGGCCTGTAGTTTAGTGGTAGAATACCTCATTTGCAATGAGGAGATCGCGGGTTCGACTCCCGCCGGGTCCATTAATTAGAGGAGGGTAAAAGTTTTCCACAGGGACGATTTTCTTTATTTTTGCTATGCTATAATAAAATAATTCCTTAAATTTTAAAGGTCGAGAAGTTTCTAAAAATAGATTTTAAAATTATATAATGGTTCAAGATTTGTATACGATAACTTATCAGGCTTTGCTGGATCTCTGGAAAGGGGTTTTGTCATTTATTCCCAATCTTTTGGCAGCTATCGTAGTTTTAATCATCGGCTGGTTGATTGCTGAGGCAATTGGAAGATTAATAGCTAGAATTTTGATTCAGTTGAGACTTAATAAGCTTTTTGAAAAAGCTGATTGGAGAGAGGCCTTAGAAAAAGCAGATATAAAGGTAAATCCGGCCGAATTTATTGGAGCAATTTGCAAATGGATTTTAGTTATTGTTGTCTTATCGATTACAGTGGAGATTTTAGGTCTTAAAACGTTTGCCATATTGTTAAATGAGTTAGTTGCTTGGCTTCCTAATTTAGTTGTTGCTATTGTTATTTTTGTGGTGGCTGTAATTGTGGCTGATCTTTTAAATAAGATCATCAGGGCAAGCGTAAAAAAGATTGGGGTAAAATATGCTGGATTTTTAGGGATGGCTGTTCGCTGGGCAATTTATATTTTTGCCGGACTGGCGATTTTACTTCAGTTAGGAGTTGCTCCAAGCCTTATCAATGCTTTGGTAATGAGTTTTCTTGGAATGATTGCTTTGGCTTTGGGATTGGCCTTTGGTCTGGGCGGAAAAGAGGCGGCGGCAAGGTTGATAGAGGATTTAAGAGAAAAAATTTCTGAGCAATAATTTTTTTCATAAATACCTTTAGGAAAGGGTGGCAGTAAAACCGAGGCAAATATTTGCCGAGGGTGAGCGCCATGGAGGGAAAACCTTGGTTTTCCCTATGGGGAGCCGAGCACCGAAGGTGCGAGGCGACTAAGGCCTTGACAACTGTTTTTGATTTGCTAAAATAAAAAGTAGTATGGAAAGAAAAAATTCCATTTTGAATAAAGGAAGTGGTTAAAATCTTCGAATTTTACATATTCGAAAGTTTTAAAACCGCTTCTCAAAGCGGTTTTCACTTTAAAAAGAGTTCATTGAAAAATAAATAATTGGTGGTTATTAATTGCTAGCCAAGAATTGCATTTTAAGGGCGGATGGTGGATGCCTTGGGATATCGAGGCGATGAAGGACGTGGCGTGACTGCGATAAGCCTCGGGAAGGTGTCTAGCAACCTTTGATCCGGGGATTTCCGAATAGGGAAACCTGTTTCGACGATGAGTCGAAACAGTCCGGTCGAATGACCGGACGGCTAACCCGCTGAAGTGAAACATCTCAGTAAGCGGAGGAAAAGAAAACAATTCTAGCTTTTTAGCTTGTAGCTTTTTAGCTTGTTATTTTTCTTTTAATATTGCTAAGAAGCTAATTTCCTAATAAGCTAATAAGCTAGGTCATTCCCTTAGTAGCGGCGAGCGAAGAGGGAAAAGCCCAAACTCCATTAGATATGAAAATTATCTAACGGGGGGTTGTAAGAAAATATTGTCGGGGGCATTTCTGGTGCACAGGAATGTTCTTGAGGGAGAGCACTTAGGTAAGGTCTCGTTAGTTGAATGACCCTGGAAAGGGCAACCAAAGAGGGTAAAAGTCCCGTAAATGAAAACGACTTTACGCTCCTTGATATTTCTCTTGAGTACCATCGGGAACGAACGCCCGGTGGGAAGCAGGCCGGACTACCGGCCAAGGCTAAATACTCGATATCACCGATAGTGAACCAGTACCGTGAGGGAAAGGTGAAAAGTAGCCCGGTAAGGGCGGTGAAATAGAACCTGAAACCATCTCGCTCACAAGGAGTCGGAGCCCCTTCCTTTCGATCGAAAGGAAGGGGTGACGGCGTGCCTATTGAAGAAGGAGCCAACGAGTTTATCTATTTCCTTAGTCTAAGGGCTTTCGGCCTGGAGGCAAAGGGAAACCAAGTGTTAAAAGCGCGAGAAGGGGATAGATAAGACCCGAAGCCAAGCGAGCTTGCCATGGCCAGGGTGAACCTCAGAGAAATCTGAGGGGAGGCCCGAACCCGTGGATCGTGCAATATCCTGGGATGAGCTGTGGTAAGGAGTGAAAAGCTAATCGAGCTTGGTAATAGCTGGTTCTCCCCGAAATAGCTTTAGGGCTAGCGCCCGTTCAAATTTCCAGGGGTAGAGCACTGGAAAGAATATCGTGGGATTTTCTCAGGTATTCTTACTAAACTCCGAATACTGGAAACTTTTGGCGGGTAGTCAGACTGTGGGGGCTAAGCTCCATAGTCAAAAGGGAAACAGCCCAGATCTTCATCTAAGGTCCCAAAATTTAAGCTAAGTGGTAAAGGAAGTGGGATTCCTTTGATAGTTAGGAGGTGAGCTTAGAGGCAGCTATCCTTTAAAAAGTGCGTAATAGCTTACTAACTAAGGAGTTCTGCGCCGAAAATTCAACGGGGCTAAAGCTTAGTACCGAAGATAAGGACGCCATGAGTTTTTCTCAATGGCGTGGTAGGGGAGCGTCCCTCATCTAGTGAAGGTAAGCCGTGAGGCTTGCTGGAAGGTGGGGGAGTGAAAATGTTGGCATGAGTAACCGCAATCAGGGTGAAAACCCCTGACACCGAAAGCCTAAGGTTTCCTTGGCAATGACAATCAACCAAGGGTTAGGCGGGCCTAAGGCGAATCCGAAAGGAGTAACCGATGGACAGCCGGTTAATATTCCGGCCCTCGCGCATCATTTTCAGACGATAACGAAGGTTAGTAGTTTGGGTGGTTTATTGGATTACCATTTATATCCTAAGGAGAAATCCAAGGGAAATGAGAAGTCAGAACTTCGGTTCTGGCAACTCAAATGAGCAGCCTTCCCAGAAAAGTCGTTTGAAAGTTAAATGGTGGGCGATCCGTACCGCAAACCGACACAGGTAGGCAGGCATAAGAGTGCTAAGGTGAACGGGTGAAACCTCGTTAAGGAACTCGGCAAAAAAGCAGGCGTAACTTCGGGAAATGCCTTGCCGCGTCTAACGCGGCCGCAGCGAAAGTACCCCTGGCGACTGTTTATCAAAAACACAGGTCCCTGCTCAACTCGTAAGAGGATGTATAGGGGCTGAGGCCTGACCAGTGCTGGAACGTTAATCTCGCCGGTCTCGCGATTTATCGTGGGGCTGAGTGGGTGAAGCGCCAGTAAACGTCCGCGGTAACTATAACCGTGTTAAAGTAGCGTAACCCCTTGTCAGGTAAGTTCTGACCCGCATGAAAGGTTTAACGACTGGGGGACTGTCTCAACGAGGTGCCCGGTGAAAATGCAATGAGGGTGAAGACGCCCTGTACCTGCGGCTAGACGGAAAGACCCCGGGAGCTTTACTGTAGTCAGGTATTGAATTTTGGTTTTAGATGCGTAGCGTAGGTGGGAGACTTTGAAATCCGCCTTTTGGGGCGGATGGAGTCGCCGATGAAACACCACCCTTTTAAAGCCTTGGTTCTAACCCGCCGTAGAGCGGAAACAGTGCCTGACGGTCAGTTTGAGTGGGGCGCTCGCCTCCCAAAAGGTAACGGAGGCGCTTAAAGGTCGGCTAACCAAGGATGGAAATCTTGGTGGTCGGACAAAGCCATAAGCCGGCTTTACTGCAAGAGGGATATCTCGCGCAGTTGGGAAACCAGAACTTAGTGAACCGAC